>NZ_JAILZZ010000076.1:0-8677 GCF_023512215.1 Kyrpidia sp.
GAGGCGTTTTTGAAAGACGGGCGGTTGGAGATCGACAACAACCGGAGCGAGCGATCGATCAAGCCCTTTGTGATCGGCCGAAAGAACTGGTTATTCGCCAATACCCCGAAAGGGGCGAAGGCCAGCGCGACGGTGTACAGCATCGTGGAAACCGCCAAGGAAAACGGGCTGAATCCATTCGAATATCTTCGGTATCTGTTTGAACGATTGCCCAACGTGAAACCAACGATGCCGATATTTTGGATAGACTGTTGCCCTGGTCGCCCGATCTGCCGGAGTCTGTCCGCCGACGGCCATCCAGCGCCACGTAAACATTGAACTGAAGAGCAGGCCCCATCACCTGGGTCGGGTGGGGCCTATTTGGCGTGCCCAGAAAGCCTATAACCACCAGCCCCGTTTGACGCTTACGGATCTCCCGCGCCTTGGCCGCATCCAGACCTTCCACCAAGGGGCGACACCATCTGCTCCACTCGGACGCCAACTCCTCCGCTTTCTTCCAGTCTTTCAAGCCTTTCACCTCTTTCATGAGGGATTAGCTTGAAAGTAGCCGAGGGCGTCGAGGACAAACAGGCCGAACGGGTCTGTACCCACAAATTTGCATTGGCCATGGGGCGGACAGTTCGGGCCAGCCATCCGGAGGCATGCCCAACCAGCCGTCCGATCCGGCGGAGTGCAGACTGTAGACAAGTGGACGAGCTTTCCACAGGAAACCCGAAACGATGGACCAAGGCGTTCAGGCAGCCGACTGCGTAAGGCGCCCAAATGGCGAACCAGTGCCGCCAGCGGCGCAGTGTGGACTCCTCGACCCCGACAGGCTCCGCAGGCGGTTCACTCACCGCGGCCTCGATGCTGAGGGCCTCATGCCGTTTGTAAGGCACCAGGATGTCCGACAGCTCGTGATGGATCCGCCTGCAACGCCCACAACGAAGCCTGCGAATGATGAGCTGGATCTTCTCTCCTGAGGACCGGACACATCCACGACGCCGACTGCCAATCACGCCAAGCGCCCCCTCACAACACGGGCAGGGGACCGATTCTGCACTCCGAACAAAGAACCCCGTCTACACCTGTTTCAACGAGCTCAAAATCTGATACAATGATCACAGGTGATTGTGGTTGGGTACCTCTGTGGATACTGGGTGACAGCAGTATCCTTTCAAACGGAGGTACCCTTTCCTTTCCCAGACTTATGGACATTGTATCCGTCAATTTCTGGACCGGCAATCCCGTCAGCATTCAGCCATTATGGAATAGCGGTAACAGTGAAAGACCTGAAATTAGGCTCTAATGTCTCTTGGTGACGATCGAATTTTTTAATAGAATAATTAATGTGGTAGATTGAAGAGTTGAGTGGAGGGATTTTATGGATCTACAGCTAGACAGACATTTTGTGTGGGAATGCGATTATGGAGTTAGAAAGCCTGTCATTCCAGTGTTGCAGAGACTTCTTCGAGAGCAAGATGCATCTCAGTTACAAATGGTAAGTTTATTTGTTAATAATAATCCGTATAATTTAGAGTTTTTTATTGTAGTTAGCTATGAAGAGCCTATTACGGGACAAATAGAGACAATGAAAGAGTTGATGGGCAATGCAGGTCTCCGTTACAGACCTGATGTAACATTTCAGGAACTCTGCCATGAAATTGGTGGTAAGAGATTTCAAACAGTTGCACTGACGCATGAAGATCAAGTTGATGAGCTAATTAACAACTGCGGGTTATTTTGGTTCGCCGATAGAGAAACTGTAGCGAGACAAGTTTCAATGAATCCATTAGGGAATAAAATGCCCGTATTCATAAGTCATGCGACACGAAATACAACAGAAGTAGAAGACTTAATTCCATTTATTAATGGTGCTGGCTTACCAGTGTGGTTTCACAAAATTAGTATTGATTACGGTGAATCTCTGGTTGAGGCAATACAAAAGGGAATAAAGGATTCAGCTGCGGTCATTTTTTGGATTACAAAAGAATTTCTCAAATCAACTTGGTGCAATACAGAACTCAGAAATTTTCTAAACAGACACTCTGAACGGCGGGATGTACTTATCATGAGTGTTATTTCGGAGGATGTACCTAGAGAACATGTGCCATTATTCTTGAAAGAATTGAAATATTACCAGAGAAAGCATCAAGACACCCCGCAAAGCATTGCTAAGGAAATAATTCCTGCTCTAAAAAAATATATGGATAAGAGATGCGATATAGATAATTATTTTTGAACTGAAATTTTATGTGCACTCCAAATAAATATACCTTCCATTTCGTGGGGACTGAAGAAATGAGGACAAATCTTTTTCTAGGTAATCCCTAATATTCCTCAGTTAACCTGCTGAAACCTCAAGAAAAGGGGGGCCATCGTATGAGGATTAAGCCATTGGTCTTTGTAGCAATGCCTTTTGGTAGAAAGAAGGATCCAAGTGGAACTCTAGAGATCGACTTTGACGATATATACAAAAGAACCATTATTCCGGCTGTACAGGACGCAAATCTAGACGTTATCCGCGCCGACGAGGAACGCTTGGGTGGATTTATTCATGCCCCTATGTATGAGAGGTTGCTGTTGGCTGAAATCGTGATAGTGGACCTGACGCTGGCGAATCCAAATGTTTTTTATGAACTAGGGATTCGGCATGCCGCTCGTCCTTGGGCGACAATCATGATATTTAATCAGGATGCCTCTCTCCCTTTTGACGTTCGGCCATTGAGGGGTCTTCCATATCGACTTAATGAAGACGGCCGCATTGATGATGCAGGAATCGACGAATTCAGGAAGCGTTTAACTGAAAAACTCGTAGAAGCTCAGAAGGAGGAGATATGTGACAGTCCCCTGTTTCAATTGATTCCACAGTTTCCTGGAATACAGTTACCACATGAAGTGACAGAAAGCTTCCGAGATAGGGTAAAGTACATAGAAGCAACACGATTTGACATCGAGCGTGCGCGTTCTTTAGGCGACCTCAATGAGTTAATGGAAATCCAAAACAAGCTGAATCCTTTTAACGCAGCGCCTCCAGAATTGCTGATTGACCTCCTGTTAGCCTTCAGAGACCTGCAGGCATGGGGGAACATGATTCAGTTGTGCAGAAAGTTTCCAAAGTCTCTTCGGGAGCACCGGACAGTTCAGGAACAACTGTGTCTTGCGCTGAATAGGCGTAATGGTCCGGGAGATCGCAGTGAGGCAATCTATATTCTAAAAAGAGTAATTGATGTTTATGGGCCAAATCCAGAAACGTGTGGAATTTTAGCTCGCGTATACAAAGATATGTACTACGAAGCTCAAAACATGCAAAAATCTCCTCAAGCAATAGGCTTTCTCAATGAAGCAATTATGTGGTACAGACAGGGATTTGAGGCAGATCCGAGGGACTACTACCCGGGAATCAACCTGGCGATTCTCCTTGTTGAAAAAAGCGATGCTGAGGCACTTAATGAACTAAAAACTCTGATCCCGGTTCTTCACTTTGCAGTTGGACGCAGGGGGGGACTAAATTCACGAGACTATTGGGATATAGCGACTGTATTGCACTTAGCGGTTCTAGAACAAGATTGGTCTTTGGCAGATCGAGCGGTTCACAGGCTGTGTGCTGTAGTGACTCATTCGTGGATCATAGAAACAACCCTCAGTGATTTGCACAGACTTGAACAGGCAATGATACGCATTGGGAGAGATACTATACAGATTGGGAGAGTCATTTCAAAACTTGCCGAATTTCTAGCAGATCTGCAAAGTCGTCTAAATTTCCGGGACACGATACGCCATTGCACGGCTCGTCCACTGATCGGGAGATCCTGAGGCGACCGGATATACGGGCTGTGGATATTTTGTGACCGATGGTGACACTTTGGGCAGCGAGCCGCGCTTCGAACAGGAGTGAGCACGATTTCGAGGCGCGTGGGTTGGAATCGTACTTCCTTGACATGAAATCCGGGGAACAAACGTTTCTTAGCCATGCATCCTCACCGAGGATCAGCATACCACCTCCTGCGAGCGAAAGTTGTCGAAATGGGGTGTGAGGCCAAGGTGAAGAAGATCATGCCTCACCAAAAGTGCGGGAGAACCAATTCTACTTGACGATCAACAACCGGACGAAGGAGATGTATGAACTCGAGCAAGATGGTGATGCAACCGGTCTATCCCTGCTCCCGGATTTCTCTCAGGATTCGTACGGCTCTCCCGGTTACTCTCTCTTGTTGGATCAGTCGGCCGATGATCTGCCCAGAAGATCCTATATTAGGGAGGAATTCGACTCGATCAGGAAGAAGTATAGGTTGACAGATCTTACTCAAGAGGGCGGTGCTGCCGGTGAATCATTACAATCAATTATTGAAAACCCTTGGATTTACAGTGGATCCGTTTGCTAAAACTAATGCCGACGAAGAGGAAAAATTAGAGGACTACTTCATTGAGCCCCCCTTTTTTAGGGCAGTTAAGGGTGACATCACAACACCGAAGTCTACGGTTGTATTTGCGCCGATGGGGGCAGGAAAGACAGCTCTTAAAAGAAAAATTGAGTTAACTAGTGAACACGAGCCAATTTTGTGTTTGACTTATAACAAATTCAATACCCAAGGAATTCAGTTGAGTGATATTGACCAAGGGTATCACATGAGGAATATCGTTCGACTAGTGTTAGTCGGTGTTTTGGCACTGCTTAACAACGAGAATGTTGATAAGCTTACCACCGATGATCGTCATTATGTTTATCTTTTCGTGAACCAATATCTATCCGAAATTGAAAAATCCGAGATCAAAGATGCAGTGGCATCGGTCACCAATATTACTGACAAAGCCAAAGAGTGGTGGAATCGACTTCTTGGCCCGGTATCCTTCGGTATTAATATCTTGTTGAATGCAATTGGAATAAAAGGGAGTGAAATACGCGGATTTAGTCTTTCGGCAGGAAATTTAGGGAGTTATCGGGACCAATTAAGTATACTAAAGTCAATCGCACAAAAATTAGGGCGACCAAGCATCTATATTTTAATTGACAAGGTGGATGAAACGGAATTAACTGGAACGTCTACCACTACTTATCAGTTTATAAAACCAATTCTATTTGATTTGCAGACACTCGAGATGCCAGGAATTGCCTTCAAGTTCTTCCTTCGCGACTTTCTTCGTGATTATTATTTTGAAAATGGCCGCCCTGACCGCGTCAAGCCATATAGTTTATCTTGGACGACAGACCAGCTAATGACCATGCTTTCTAAACGTTTGCAGGCGTTTAGCGAAAAGCGGGTATCGTCGTTTTCGAGCATATGCAATCTACCAACGGAATTTCGGAATTACAACATTGATCGTATAATCGCTATGTTTGCTCAAGGTTCGCCACGAAATGTAATCCGTATTTGCAAAGATATTCTCGACTGTCAAAGTGAAATCGACTACTCAGCCAAAGCGATTTCGGTTGATGCAATTACTAATGGTTTGGAGGAATTTTCTAAAACATATAGTTTAGAGGTTGCTTTACGCAACATTAATGAGCTCCAAAAATTAACTCGGGTCGCGTTTTCCGTTAGCTATATTGCCAACGATATATACAAAGTGTCGACGCAAGCTGCGAACTCAAAAGTAAAAGTTTGGCGGGAAAAGGACATTATAGAACTACTTGGTACTGTTCCAGGAGGCAAGAAACGCCCGGTAAATTACTACGCTATAAAACACTTGCTTGTTGCAAAACATATTTTCAATAAGATTCCTGTCTTTGATTTTTTGGATAAAAAAGTTCGAGTTTGTACATGTGGGGAAGTATTGTTAAGGGATTGGGATGTAAACCACTCCCAATTGTGCCATCGCTGTCAAAAAATAGTTGATACTTATACAACAGAATCAGTACTAAGGTGAGTATCTCAAGTTTCGCACCCGATATGAACCTGTAGATCGTTGATTTCACAGGGTTTTTGAGTCATAGAGAAGCATAACATCCTCATCTTTTGGTAGACTGGAGTTAACCAGACCAGAACCTATGCAAAAGAAATGATCTTGCCTACATGATACGTGAATCTCAGCATCCAAATCAACTCCAATCTATGGTAATGGGATTCTTCAAAGAGTACCAGGTTGGGAAACTGCTTGTTAAGTCTGATATAAACGAGGCTGTCAAGTACCCGGCCCCGTGGTTTTTGTTTTTCCGTGAAGAGCCCGGCCCGAAGGCCTGTCCATCGTCGACGGTCGGCAGTCTGATATACGTGGATTGGTTACCACATGTCGTACCTCCGTCAGAAGGGCTGCCTCGGACTTAGCGACGTGCATCAGGATATCCTGGCACATAGATTTTACGAGGATTCCCTCTTTCCGGGGACGAGCCTTCAGGCCCGACCCTCGTAAGCGTCAAACGAGGCCGGTGGCTGTAGGCTTTTTGGGCACGCTAAATAGGCCCCACCCGACCCAGGTGATGGGTCCTGCTCTTCAGTTCGGTGTTTACGTGGCGCCGGATGGTCGACGGCGGACAGAGTCCGGCAGATCGGGCGACCAAGGCAACAGTCTATCCAAGACACTGGCATCGTTGATATCCACGTTGCGCAACCGCTCAAACAGGTACCGAAGATATTCGTAGAGAAGCCCGTTTTCCTTGGCGGTCTCCACGATGCTGTGTGAGGATCGGTGATAAAATCCCCATTAGGATCAGTTGAAAATTCCCCACTTTCGTTGCAGACTCTCTCCGCGGAGGAGAGAGGAATCATGATTCGAAATGGGGAGTTTTATATGATTCATGAGATGAGGCGAAGAGGCATGAGCATTACTCAGATTGCGGAGGAACTGGGGAGGGATCGCAAAACGATTCGGAAATGGTTAGAGAAAAGGGAACCGGAAAAGTACAGACGAACTGAACAGCCTCCAAGCAAGCTCGACCCATTTAAGGAGTATGTTCAGCAGCGAATGGAGGAGGGATGTGTGAATGCCAGAGTGATTTTAGAGGAGATCCGGGCACGTGGGTATACCGGGGGCATTACGGTGTTACGCCTGTTCATGCAGCCTCTGCGACCTGTGGTGAGAAGCAAAGCCACAGTCCGGTTTGAAACAGAACCTGGGTATCAGGCTCAGGTGGACTGGGGACAGTTCAGTGTACAGTGGCTGGAAGGCGGATTAACCCCTTAAGTTTGGACAAATGCTCCACCGTTCACGCTTATTCACGGGTTTTCTCTCGCCTTTGCCCTTGGGATCAAATGCCATCGTTCGTCGGGCCGTCAAGGGCCGCTGACGCTGGGCCCCCGGCCCCCCTTGACCGCCCTCCTCACGCTGGCCATTGGCCATTAAAGGCAAAGGCGACTTGTACGTGGGCCGGCCACGTCAGACTTTGACCAGACGCTTCGGTTGCAGCCCGGTTTCTTGGTGTTGCCGGTGAAACTCCACCGGGGACAGGTAATGAAGACTGGAATGAAGACGCTGGGTGTTATAAAGTTGGACGTAGTTCGCCACCGCCTCGTAAGCCTCCGCGTAACTGATAAACCCATGGATGGACAGGCATTCGTCCTCCAGCAAGCGGTGGTACGATTCGATATGGGCGTTCATATTGGGGGTTTTTGGCGGAATGCGCTCGTGTTCCACCCCTAACTGCTCACATTCCGATTCAAACAAATGACTGACAAACTGAGGGCCGTTGTCGGACCGAACGACGGGAAATGGCGGACGGTTGAGTTGACGGTTCCACAAGGCAGGCCGAAATGTTTCCGTGGCATGTCGGGCCTCACAGGTCAGTCCGATATGATACCCGACGATTTGACGGTCGTACACGTCCAGGTAGGACAGGACAAAGAAGAAGCGCTCTTCCCCAAGGATATATCTATATTTGATATCTACCTCCCACAGTTGATAGGGGGCGGTAATCATCCGGTTTTGAGCCAGTTTCCTGGGATATTTCGGGCGAATTCGCCGCTGCGGGCGCAAGACATCCAGCTCTTTGCACAGGCGATACATCTTCTTTTCGTTGATCACCAAGTCGTATTCCTGGCGCAACAGGTGGGTCAGCTTGCGGTAACCATAGGCGTATCCCTCTCCCGCGATCGTCTCCATGATCCACTCTTTGATTTGTTCGTCACTGATCTTCCGGCCCTCACGGGTCCACGAATAACCGGGGGCAGGCCGTCCGCCGGCTCTGGCGTGCGGTTTGGGCGTATGGGTGATCTGAAAGTAATACGTGGATCGAGAGACCCCCACAATGCGCAGCACGAGGCCCACGGGGTACCCGGCTGTGATCCACTTGTGCGCAACGGCTACTTGATCCGCAAGTGAGGGTTGGCTTTTTTTAGCAGGTCACGGAGAATGGCGATTTCCAGGTCCTTCTCGCCCAAGAGCTTTTTCAGTTGGGCGTTTTCCTTGTCGAGCTCCCGCTGTTCAGCCGGAGTCTGGGTTTTGAAGTTCCCTTTTCCGGCCTGGGCCTGGCGGACCCAGCGACCGACCACGCTATCATGGATGTTATGCTTGCGGGCCACGACCGAGGCATTGCCGACAGCGAGGACTTGCTCCACCACTTGGCGCTTGAACTCCTCCGAGTACTTGCGTCGTTCCATGTGAACAACCTCCTGCCCAGTATGATCTCATGATGACATGGTTAGCGGAGATTGTCCAATCCAATTTCGGGGCTTAAGAGTAACCTCCTACTAGTTTGCTTTTCACACTCTAGAAGACACGCACGGTAGCTCCCTCGTCAATTGGGGAGGGCCAAATTTACACC
>NZ_JAILZZ010000018.1:0-48894 GCF_023512215.1 Kyrpidia sp.
GCTTTGGGTTTAACGTTCTCAAAAAAACACCGGTGGGGGGTTTTTTTTTTTTTTTGTTTTTTTTGGGTTTTTAACCCCCCCCCCCCCCCCGGTGAGGGTTTATTTGGAAATTGATCCAATTCCTTCACCCTCCTTCGTAATGATGTCAAAAGCGCCCTTTTCCTGCAGGGCGCCTCATCCTTTGCGAGTGGCAACCCGGCGATCATAGGCACATGTGCCCTTAGACCCGTGGCTTTGCGTCCTAGCGTTTCCGCTAGTTTGCCCTGAGACAACTCTATCGACCTATTCACCTTGTCCCAACATAATCCTACATTATTCGACATCTGTCAAGCGGTCGCAGTGCGTGCTGAGTGTTGTTCGTCCGTGATATTGTCATCTTGGAACTCGTCTGTGACTATGTCATCAGGGGGCGAAAAACGCTTACATGGGGGGAAAGTACAAGAAACGGCAGCCGTCCAGGTGAACACTTGAAAGATTGGCCTTGTGAGACAACGGGCCCCTGTTCAGCGCCTATAATGACGATCTAAAAGAAACTGAGCAGGAAAGTGATGATAGCCCTTTCATGGGCCGGACCGGAGTTCATCGTCGTTCCGCCGATGTGCTAACATAAACACAGGTGGATGTGGCCGGCGCTCCGGGCGTCCATTGAGATCACTAAATGCTTTCACCCGGGAAATTTAACCACGAAGATTGGAATATAAGTCTATTAGGAAGGAATCTCTGAACAAAGGAGACGGGGGGCCATCCAATGTTTCGATTGCGAGGTCACCATCTTTTATGTCTGCTTGGATACCGAGGCATGGGATACTCTGCCGAATACGCCGCAAACATGACTCGTCTTCACCAAACCTTGCGCATGGCACCGGAAACGGAGATTCTTCTCATAACTGGGCCTGATGATCTATGCGTAAAATTCCCGGAATCTCAAACCTACCACTGCGACGATACAAACATCCATGAACGCGACTCCACCGTGCTTCAGAAACTGGGCCTGCGGGTCGGACAAAGCCTTCCGTGGAGCGAAATTCAACAGCTCATCCGGGAGAACATGGTAGCAAAGGACATTTCGACCCTATGTCCCACGTGCCCTTGGCGATCCTATGGTGTTTGCGAAGAAGGAATCGAAGAAATCAGGGCTGGAAAAGGGCTTCGGATCATCGACCAGTAGCGCCCGGAGGGACGTACCAGAGCCCCGTCACCATAAAAAGACAAGGACGTGAATGTCTTCCCCAGCGTCGACAAGTTCACCTGTGCGCCCATTGAAATGAAGCACGTTGAGATACGATTCCGGGTCACCACCGTCACCACTAGGGATCAGATTATCGGGAAATTTCTCCTTGGCACAATCATGACCACGATCAGGCCAACCGGTTGGCCTTTTCCTCAACAGCCGCGGGGGCAGCGGTTGTCGCCTCGCGGCTCATGGCGTCTCCCCTCTGCGCACGTGAACTTGGGCGCCGTCTTTCAAACCGGGCCCTGGTTCGATCACCAATTTATCGCCGATTTTCACCCCCAACGAAGCGATGAACCAGTGGTCGTCCTTCTGCTGGCCGTGCACTTCAACGAGTTGGACACGGTCCTCGTTGAGCTTGTACACGAAGGTTTTCCCCTCTTGTTTAACAAGGGTTTTCATGGGGATCTCCACGCCGGCCTGGCCGGTGGCGCCAAAGGTCACGTCGGCCACCATCCCCGCCCGCAACCGGCGGTCAGGGCTAGGCACCTCCACTTTGACCGGGAAGGTGTTGTTGTTTTGGTCGGAGACCGGACTGATGAAGGTGATCATCCCGGAGAACGTATCCTCGCCCAGTTCCGGCACGTGCACCCCGACCGTCTGGCCCGTGTGGAGACTGGGCAACAGGGACTGGGGCACGCTAACCGCCACTCGGACGGAGTCGAGATTGACCAAGGTCAAGAAGGGCGCGCCCGGCTGCACCATCTCGCCGACGTTGATGTTCTTTGCGGCCACCACCCCGTCCATCGGCGCAACGATCTTGGTGTTCATCAAGTTGTTCTGGGCCGCTTGCAAGGCGGCTTGGGCTTGGTTCACCGCCCCTTGGGCTTGGTTCACCTGGGCTTCAAGGGCGGCAATGGTGTTTTCCGTTGCTCCCGCCTTGGCGAGATTGAGCTGCGCCTGCGCCTGCTCAAGGGCGCCTTTCGTCTGGGCGACGGCCAACTCGGCCTGATCCAGGGTCGCTTTGGACGCCGCCCCGGCATCATTGAGATTCTTCGTGCGATTGTAATTTTCCTGGGCATTCGCATAGGCCGCATGGGCTTGTTCCACCGCCGCCTGGAGCCGCTGCAATTCCTCCTGCCGGCTGCCCGCCTTGGTGTCCGCCAGTTTCGCCTGGGCGGCAGCCAGTCCCGCCTGGGCCTGCTGCAACCCGGCCTGGGCCTGGTTCACCTGGGCTTGATAATCGGAGCTGTCAAGCTCGACCAGCACTTGTCCTTTATGTACCCGGGTACCTTCTTTGACGTGTACGGCGGTGACCCGCGCGCCAAGTTTCGACGACACCTTCACTTCGTCGGCCGCCGCGATCTTGCCTGTCACCGTCTGGCCCCCGCCTGCCACCGTGAACACCTGCACCTCCGGCGTCCCCGGCTGGGACAAGGTCGCCGCCGATCCCGGCAGGGAGCAACCGGACGCCAGGAAGAGCACGGCGGACGAGGCAGCCAACCACATACCTACCTGTTTGACCGGCCAATGAATCACGTCCGTGTCCCCTCCTTATCCTTCAGATGAATGCGGACTTCCACGCTCATCCCGGGCGACAAATCCACGCCGTGGAGATCGTCGATGGAGATTTTCACCGGGATGCGCTGGGTCACTTTGGTGAAATTCCCGCTGGTGTTGACCGCCGGAATGGCGGAAAAGGTGGAGTTGGTCGCTTCCCCGATCTCTTTCACTTTCCCGGCGAAAAGCATTCCGGGATAGCTGTCCACGGTAAAATCGACCGGTTGCCCGGTCTTCACTTTCGCCAGGTCGGTTTCCTCAATGTTGGCCGAGACGTACACCTGCTTTTTGTTGACAATCAAGGCCACCGGCTGTCCCGGCGACACCACTTCCCCTACTTTAGCCAGGGTCTTGATCACCGTGCCGTCGGCCGGCGCCCGCAAGAGGGCGTTATCCAGTTGGCTGTTGGGCAAATTGCTGATCTCTTGCTGGCCGACGATCTGGTCCGCCACCACATAGTCCCCTTCCTGGATGTTCAAGGCCGTCAATTTCCCGGCCACCCGGGGCATGACCCGGTAGATGTCCCCGGCAATGCGCGCGTCGTCCGTGGAGACGTAATGGGTTGCGTTGTACCAGTAATAGGCGCCAATCCCCCCTCCAGCGACCACGATAGCAATCACAAGAACGACTAAGATCAATCTTCGCTTCATGGCCTCGTCTTCTCTCCTCCCTGTCTCCAGCCGGTCCCGAGATCGGGCTGGCCTTCTCTCTCCGGAATTGCTCCGGTTGCTGCTGAGCGCGGTGCGCAGGATACTTAGCAGTAAGGCTCACCACCAAGGCCAAAAACCGTTATCCGTTGTATTTCAGCGTCAGCCACCTTAGATCTCCCGCTGGAACATAGCGGACCGTTGGACACCAATCGGAGCTGGCGTGGTAGTCGGTTGCCAGTTAACCGGCCTCCCTTGAGGGACGATCACGTTTCGTCACTCGGAGGATCTCCAGTCAGGTCTATCCCTGATACTTTTATAGACTCATAAACCTGTCATTTTCTCAGACGCTTGACAGCCTTCCTTTACTTTCATGGTTCTCCTATGTGCCTTTGATACAGAAAAAGGGCGGGCACCATCGTCAGCCAACCGAACACCACCGCCGCAAAAAAAGCATCGTGAAACGCCAGAACGGACGCCGCCTTTTCAACCGATTGAACCAGTAGAGACACCATCAGTTGCTGCGCTTCCCCCACCGAATAGCCCATGCCCTGTAAAGAAACGGCCACCTGGTTCCACGCTTGCTCCGCAGGGGAGCCAAGAGTAATGGTCTCGGCATATCTCGTCAGGTACACGGGTTGCCTTTCCTGAAGAATGGTTGTCAACAGCGCAACCCCCAGTGCACTGCCAATCTGCCGGACGAGGTTTAGAAATGCCGAACCCTGATTCACTAAAACGTCGGGAACGGTACTATATGCGAGAGTAACGGCCGGCATGATGCCCAGTCCCAGGCCGCAGCCTATCACTGCTAGATGTTGCTTGAGAATCTGGAGGTCGGTATCCATTTCGAGACTTGTCAAAGGCATCATTCCGGCGGTCATGACAACCACGCTGGCGATGGTCAACCAAGTGGCTCCCACCCGGGGGAGGAGGAGTGCGCTGACCGGCACCAACAGGGCTGCTCCCAGCACTTCGGGAATCAAGGCCAGTCCGGCGTCGACAGGACCCATATTTCGCAATTGTTGTAAAAACAAGGGGACTAAATACAGACTTCCGAACAGACTCATCATGAGAAAAAACGTCACGAGGGTGGCGGACGTGTAAATGCGGTGGCGAAAGAGGCGCAGGTCCAACAGCGGATCTGAGACGACTGCCTCCACCCACACAAAGAGGGTGAGGCAGGAGACGGAAAGGAAAAACAGACCGACAATAGATGCAGAACCCCATCCCTCGTCCGGGCCGTTACTGATGGCCAACAGCAGGCTCGAAAAACCGATGCCCGACAGAATGAAGCCGAGAGCGTCAAATTTTCTCTGCATCGTTTCAAATTCTGTCAGGATGAGCCATGCGGCCAGGAAGGCTGGTATGCCGACGGGAATATTCAGCCAAAAAATCCATTTCCAGCTGAAATGTTCCACTAAGTATCCTCCCAACACGGGTCCTACAGCCGGGGCGATCAATAGGGGAACGCCCATTAAACCCATGGCTAACGGCAATTCCTCTTTGCCGAAGACTTTTTGGACAATGGCCAACGACAAGGGCATGATCATGCCTCCACCTATCGCCTGAACAACACGAAAAGCGATCAACGACTCGATGCTCCACGATTCGGCGCACAACGCAGACCCCAAGATAAACACGACCAGACTTGCAATGTACATTTTCTTCATGCCACGGGTCTCGGCCAAATAGGCGGTCACCGGTTCCACCAGCCCGATGGTCATCATGTACGCGGTAACCACGTATTGGGCCAGGTGAATATCGGCGCCGAATTGGTTCATGATATCCGGTATCGCCACCTCTACAATGGTCATATCCAGCAGGTCCAACGACAATCCGAGGACCACCACCGCGAGCACCAACCATTTCTGCAACGCACGACACCTCATCTCTCATTGGACTTGCTGAAGCGCCTTGGACAGAAAGTTGGCCAACTGGATGAGCTCGCTTTCCGAGAGTTCCTGTACACAGCAAAGAGCACGGCCGATCAGACGGGATGTCTCCCGTCCGAGCTCGTCGCTCACCGTCTGGATCACGATTCCCAGCATGGTGCCGATGAAGACGATGATGCGCATTCTCGGTTGGTCGAGGCTCAAAATGACTTGTTCAACGGTCGTTCTCACGGGCTCTTCTGCGTGGCTGAGGAAAAGGGTCAGTAGTCCCAACAACGAAAGGCAAAATGTGATTCCATTGGGCGTATGGGAGACGGTTTCGATGAGGCGGCTCACGGCGAATCCCATCTCCGCATGTCGCAACTCTTGCAACAAGCCGATCATATTTCGTTCCATCTCGCTCCATTCGGCGGGCACCAGTCGGTTCTCATAAACCAGGGAAATCAATTGAACAGCCTTGTCGGTTGGCACGAAGACGATCTGCGACCTTCCTGCCCCTCCATGGTCGTGGATGTAATCCCGAGATAAATATCCTAATTTCTCCAATTCCCGCAACATGTCATAGGCCGTCCATTTGCTGACCCCCAAAGCTTTCGCCAGGGTTATGTAATGAACGGGACAGGTTGTCTTTTGATATAATCCGACGAGTTGTTGCAGAAATTGCCTGCGGCGTTCCGTAAGGGACATGCTCAATCCCCCCAAAAAACCAATAATCACAGTCATGATAAGGAGAGGGGAGCACCTGTGTCAAGGGGAAGATCGCAAAAAACCAAAAAATTGACGAACGGTGTCAACCTGGCGTTGGGAGGCGGCGCCGCCCGGGGATTGGCCCACATCGGGGTTCTCCAAACATTGGAGAGAGAAAGCGTGCCCGTTGTCGCGATCGCGGGTTGCAGCATGGGAGCTCTGGTTGCAGCGGCCTACGGAGCAGGGAAATTGAATATTCTTGAAGAGACTGCATTGAAGATCCGTCTGATCGATTTAATCAAATTCGCCGATTTTGCGTTTTTGAGTGGCGGATTGATCAAGGGAGATCGGGTTGCCCAAGAGCTGCGCAGGTTAATCGGGGATGTGCATTTTGAGGACCTCAAGGTACCTCTGGCCGTTGTGGCCACGGACCTTGTAACCGGAGAAACTGCCGTGTTACGACACGGCTCGGTAATCGACGCCGTAAGGGCAAGCATTTCAGTCCCCGGGTTGTTTACTCCGATGCCGTTGAATTCCCGTCTCTTGGTGAACGGCGGTGTGAGCAACCGTGTTCCTTCGAATGCGGCCAGTTCCTTATCCCCGGCTCCCACTGTCGCCGTGGACGTGGGTTCCAGTCGAGACAGGTGGACGGTCACAGCGACCTTTGCGCGAGTTCGTTGGACACGCCTGCGTTCTTTCTTGCAGGAGGTGCACGATTCTGTCAACCACTCCCCTGTCGCCCGTGCCATGGAGGTAGTCGGTCTCCTCAACGAGGAAACTCACGCACCCCATCCCTTGGAAAAAAGCAACCGATTGGGCCTGCTAAAGACTCTGCTTGCCAGTGTAGATGCACTGGAAGCCCAGTTGGCCGCTCAAAACGATTCTTCTTCAGCGGCCGATTGGGTCATTCATCCGGATATAGACCACATCGATGCTCATCGCTTCGACCTGGCGAAAGAAGCTATAGCTGCTGGAAAAACCGCTGCCAATCGATTTCTTGGGGAGTTGATTCATTCCATTTGAACTCTTCCTGCGTCGGCTAAGAACCGGAACATATGAGTGATGGACGAGGTGAGGATGTCCGTCAAACAACGAGCGCAGGCCTACGGTCGCACGGTCGGGACCAAGGGCACGGTTCCCGATGAGCAGGCCGCGCGTCATTCCGCCGCCGACGGCGCTTCGGATGCCGAGGGAGCCTGCACCACAGACTGGCGGAACCCGGCCCATTTCTCGCGGCCGAATCAGAACATCAGGACCAGCGCCAGCACCGTAGGGATCAGCGTCCACAGGAGCAATACGATAAACAAATGCTGAATACTCTTCAAAAACCGATCTTGCTTGGTCTTTTGTAAGTCTATTGTCTATTTTCCATTGGATCATCTCAAATCACGCCAAACGCCCCCTCACAACACGGGCAGAGGACCGATTCTGCACTCCGAACAGAAAAGCGAGAAACAAGTCCAATTAGAAAACATCCCCTCTCACCAGCAGCGCCACGCTCTCCACATGCCCGGTCTGGGGAAACATGTCCACCGGCCAAACCTCCCGGACCTGGTACCCGCCGTCCGCGAGAACGCGCAAATCCCGGGCCAGAGTGGCGGGATCGCAGGACACATAGACCACTCGGGGGACTTTGGCGTGGACAAGGGCCTCCAACGCCGCCCGACCGCACCCCCGGCGGGGAGGATCGAGGGTCACCACATCGGGCCGCCGGTCGGCCACCAGGCTTGGCAAAAGCTCCTCCACAGCGCCGACCTGAAAACGCGCATTCTCGATCCGGTTCATCCGCGCATTTCTGCGGGCGTCCGCCACAGCCTCCGTAGCGACTTCAATGCCCGTCACCTGGGCGGCGCCCCGGGACAGAAACAGCGACAAAGTTCCGACCCCGCAGTAGGCGTCCACCACTCGTTGGGAGCCATCGAGTCCGGCTGCCTCCATCGCCAGCTCGTACATGCGCTCCGCCTGCAAACTGTTCACCTGATAAAAGGACGTCGGCGAAATTTCAAACCATAATCCACCCATTCGATCCACGATCCGGCTGGGACCGTAAAGGGCAATCGAACGCCTTCCGTAAACCGGCCCGTCTCCGCGCCCCCGCCGGACATTCAGGATCACGCTGGTCACCTCCGGAACCGCGTCCCGCACCCGGGCAGCAAACTCCCCCATCCGGTTCATCCGCTCCCGGTCCACCACCGCGATGAGCATCGTCTGCCCCGTCCCCGGCGCCACCCGGGCCGCAACATGGTACAACCGACCCCGGCCCGTCGCGAGCTCGGCCTGGGAGCGGGACCCCGCCGTTTCCTCCGCCGCCTGCCAACCGCACCTTTCGGCCGCCCTCAGCCCGGCCTGGATCAACGCCACCAGTCGTTCATCCGCGATGAGACAATCCTCGGCCGCCACCCACCGCCGGCCTCCTGAGGAATAGTAGCCGGCCACCAACCGCCCGCCCCGATCTTTTACCGCCATATGGATGTTATTGCGATAACGCCAAGGGGACTCCATCCCGACGGTCGGGTGGATGATCACGGGGCCGACCGGGCGATCCAACCCGGGCGAGGCGGGCACATGGCCCTCCCCTGCGACGACCTCGGGCTTCCCGGCGCCTCCCGGCCCCCCATCTGCCCCCCTGGCCGTCCAGCCGACCCCCGGATCCTCACCCTCCTCGAACACCGTCCGAAAACGACCGATCCGCTCCAACGTCTCGCCAACCCGGGCCCTCTTGACGCTCAACTGCCACCCATAAGCCCCGTGCTGGAACTGGCACCCTCCGCACGCCCCAAACACCGGGCAGAGCGGCCGCACCCGGTCGGCGGATTCCTCCACCACCGCGACCATGTCCGCCTCGGCGTATCCCCGGGCCACCCGGTTGACCCGGGCCCGGACGCGCTCCCCGGGCAACCCGCCCCGCACAAAAAGGGTGAACCCGCCTCGGTCCGCCTGGCCCAACGACCCGACCGCCGAGATCCGGCCCACCCCTTTGCCTTCCTGGGTCACCCGATGAAGCGCCACGTCCACTTCATCCCCGGGCGACACCGGTATTTTCCCGTCCACCGCCAAATACCTCCTTCGGCGAGCCTTTTTCCCCGCCCGGCACCTGGCCACACCGCGGTAAGCCAACCCGCTCGCCAGTTCACCCGCGCCCCGTTCCACCACAGACGTCGTGGGCCAGGCACACCCGGAAGCTTGTCCTAGGGGCCGGCCCAGGGGCTCGGTTTGGAGCCTTCTTAGGGGCTCTTCGTGGGGGCACCACCTGAAGGCTCGTCCCAGAGGCTCCCTCCTGGGGGCTCGACCTGCGGCTCATCCCGAGGCCACCTTCTCCGCCCTTCGCCCGCTACTCCGGGCGTCTCGCGGTCACGATCAGCCGGTCGCTCTCCAATGGCAAAAACTCTCCATCCGCATAATCGCTGTACAAGCGAATATCGTTAAATCCCGTCTCCCGGAGCATCGGCACCAAATCACTGTGCTCCAGGGACAACACCTCCGAAGAATGAACGTTCATCGTCCACTCTCCCCCGGAATCCCGCTGCAGCACGAGGAGATGATACAAAATCCCCGTGCCGTTCCATTCATACTCCCCGAGGAGCAGCCACTCCCCCTCGCCGTCCGCCGGCCGTCCCCGCCGCAGTGGCAAAAACCTCAGCTTCCGCCGCACCACCTTGGCGAGATTGTCCATCTCCATCACCAGCCGGCCCCCCGGGGCCAAAACGTCGAACATGCGGCTCAATGCCTGCTCCAATTCCGCCCGACTGCGGCCGAGCACCGCGGCGTTTCCCCCGCAGACCACCAAATTCATCGATCCCGGTTTGGCCGCCCGGGTGAGTTCCGCGAGGGACACGGGATACACCTCGATGCCGCCGTGAAGCTCCCGAGCTCGGTCCACCAGCGTCGATTCCCCGTCGGCCCCGATCACCTCATACCCTCGGTCCGCCAACACCCGCACCCGATGGCCCGTCCCGCACGCCGCATCCAGGATGGACACCGGCCCCCGGGTCGGCAACCCCCGCTCCAGAAACGGAATCTCCTCCGCCAGCCGCCGGTCCCAATCCATCCACACATCATAATAGGGCGCAATTGCCTGTAAAAATCGCACTTCCGCCGCCATGGTTCCCCTCACCATCCCCTCGTTCCACCCGTACCCAGGCGCAGACAGGCGCCGTCAAACCAGGAGAGCCATGGCCCGGGGAGTTGCCCGGCTTCCCGGCCCTTATCCCAACTTCTTTGCCCGGACCTCCCGGGCCGGATCCGCTCAGCCCAGGCGCTCCCGCAACAATTTGTTCACCACTTGTGGGTTGGCCTTCCCTTTCGTCTCTTTCATCACCTGGCCCACCAGGGCCCCCAGCGCCTTGCCCTTGCCTCCCCGATAATCGGCCACCGACTTCGGATTGGCCTCGATCACCCGGTCCACCAAAGCCGCCAGGGCGCCCTCGTCGCTGATCTGAACGAGCCCCTTCTCTTCAATCACCGCATCCGGCTCTTTCCCCGTCGCAAACATCTCCGCAAAGACAGTTTTTCCGATCTTCGTCGAGATCGTCCCGTCGGCGATCAACTCAATCAGCCGGGCCAAACTCCGGGGCGTCACCTTCACATCCCGGATCTCCAGCCCGCTCTGATTCATGTGCCCAAGAAGTTCCCCCATCATCCAGTTGCTGACCGCTTTCGCATCCCCGGCATAACGCGCCGCTTCCTCAAAAAAATCCGCCACGCCCCGGGAGGCGGTCAACACCCCCGCGTCATAAGCCGGCAGCCCATACTGCTCCACAAAGCGCCGCCGACGGGCATCCGGCAACTCCGGAATCGTCTCCCGTACCCGCTGCACCCACTCCTCATCAATGGAGAGGGTCACCAAATCCGGTTCGGGAAAATACCGATAATCGTGCGCCTCTTCTTTGCTCCGCATGGGCAGCGTCCGGCCGGCCGCCTCATCCCACCGCCGGGTTTCCTGGACCACCTGCCCCCCCGACGCAAGAATCTCCCGCTGACGCTCCTGTTCGTGCTCCAAGCCCCGCTGGACATTGCGGAACGAGTTCATATTCTTGATCTCCGTCTTTGTCCCGAACTCCGCCGTCCCCACCGGCCGAAGAGAAATATTGGCATCACACCGCAGGGACCCTTCCTCCATGCGCACATCCGAAATCTCGCAGTATTGCATGATCGCCTTTAACTTTTCCAGATACGCCCGGGCCTCCTCCGGCGACCGCATGTCCGGCTCGGAGACAATCTCAATCAGCGGAACCCCCACCCGGTTAAAATCCACCAGGGAATGCAGCCCATCCGCTCCGTGCATGAGCTTCCCGGCGTCTTCCTCCAAGTGCACCCGGGTAATGCCGATGCGCTTCGGCCCGTGCGCCGTCTCGATCTCGACCCACCCGTGCTCCCCGATCGGCTTGTCGTACTGCGAAATCTGGTATGCTTTCGGGAGATCCGGATAAAAATAGTTCTTCCGATCAAACTTGCTCTCCCGGGCGATCTCGCAATTGAGGGCCAGCGCCGCCTTCATCGCCAACTCCAGTGCCCTCCGATTCAAGACCGGCAACACCCCGGGGTGACCCAGGCACACCGGGCAGACGTGGGTGTTGGGGGGAGCGCCGAATTCCGTCGAACACCCGCAAAAAATCTTCGTCTTCGTCGCCAGCTCCACGTGCACTTCCAAACCGATGACTGTTTCAAATTCCATTGTTGCCGCTCCCCCTCTCCGCCAGACCTGCAGGCCAGAGTTCCAGCGCTGCCGCCTGTTCATAGGCGTGGGCAACCCGCAGCACCGCCGCCTCATCGAAAGCTTTACCGATCACCTGCAACCCCACCGGCATCCCGTCCACCAAGCCGCAGGGCACGCTCACCGCCGGCAGGCCCGCCAGATTCACGGGAATCGTCAAGATGTCATTTAAGTACATCGTCAAGGGATCCGAGACCTTCTCCCCAAAACGAAAGGCCACGGTGGGGGTCGTCGGCGCCACCACGGCGTCAAACCGTTCAAACACGGCGTCAAAATCCCGCCGGATCAAAGTCCGGACTTTTTGCGCCCGCAGATAATACGCATCGTAATACCCCGAGCTCAGGGCATAAGTGCCGAGCATAATCCGCCGCTTGACCTCGGGGCCGAACCCCTCGCTCCTCGTCCGGCGGTACATGTCGATGAGGTTGTCCCCCTCCACTCGAACCCCGTAGCGCACCCCGTCATACCGCGCCAGATTCGATGACGCCTCGGCCGGCGCGATCAAATAATAAGTCGCCACGGCGTATTTCGTATGAGGCAGAGATACCTCCTCCACCTCCGCCCCGAGGCCCGCCAAGGTATCCACCGCCCGCTTCACCGCGGCGGCCACCCCGGGATCTGTCCCTTCACCGATGTACTCCCTCGGCACCGCCAGGCGCATTCCCTTCACTTCGCCGGTCAGGGCCCCGACAAAATTGGGCACCTCCACCGGCGCCGACGTGGAATCCAAGGGATCGTGTCCGGCGATGGCCTGGAGCACCGCCGCCGCATCCTCCACCGTCCGGGTGATGGGCCCGATCTGATCCAGGGACGAAGCAAAAGCCACCAATCCATACCTGGACACCCGCCCATACGTGGGCTTCAGCCCCACCACACCACAAAAGGCCGCCGGCTGGCGGATGGAACCCCCGGTATCCGACCCCAGGGCAAAGGGCACCTGCCCCGCCGCCACCGCCGCCGCCGACCCGCCGCTCGAGCCTCCGGGCACCCGCCCCAGATCCCACGGGTTGGCCGTCTGCTGGAACGCCGAATTCTCCGTGGAAGACCCCATCGCAAACTCATCCATATTCGTCTTGCCGACGATCAGCGCCCGGGCATCCTCCAGCTTGCGAACCGCCGTGGCCGTATACGGAGGCACATAATTGGCCAGAATCTTGCTCGCACAGGTGGTGCGCACCCCTTCGGTGCACAGATTGTCTTTCACCGCCCCGGGCACCCCGAACAAAGGCCCCTCCCCTCGGCCCGCGGATGCCACCTCGTCCATCTCCCGGGCCTTCTCCAATGCCCGATCCTCGTCGATATGTAAAAACGCCCGCACCCGATCGTCCGTCTCCCGGATCCGGCCCAACACCGCCTCCGCCAGCTCTGACGGCTTCACTTCCCGGCGCCGGACCTTGTCCGCCATCTCCCGCACACTCCACCGCCACATGCTCATCTGATCTATCCCTCCAGAATCGCCGGCACCCGGAACTGTCCGTCCTCTTGGTCCGGGGCCCCGGCCAAAGCAGCCTCCCGGGACAACCCAGGCCGCTGCTCATCTTCCCGCAGCACGTTCGAGATCGGCAGCACATGACTGGTCGGGGGCACATCGGATACGTCCAATTCCTGCAATTGATCCGCAAAGGCCAAGATCGCACCCAGCTGCTCTGCATAGACCTCCGCTTCCCGTTCCGTCAGGGCCAGCCGGGCGAGCCGGGCCACGTGCTCCACCTGTTCCAACGATATTTTCAAAAATGACACCTCCGCGCCAGACTCCTGCACATTCAGGTTACCATTATATCACACCCCTGAAAATCGCGGCAAATTGCGCTTTCACACCAAATCCCGAGAAGAAAAGGACGGGCCCGCAGCGCACCGTCCCCGGTCACTGCACGTATTCACCGGAAGCGGGGATCTTGTCGGCGTTGGGCCAAGTCGGGGCAGTTTATGTACGAGTGGGGAATTGCAAGGGGAAAAACGATCGCCGCCCCTCACCGGGCAGCAAGGAGGACCACGATCGAAGCCAGGGAAAAACAGATGCCGAGAAGGTACAAAAAAGCCACCGTCTGCACCTGGTTCATACCCGAACGCATGAGCAGGTGAAAAGTGTGCCCCTTGTCCGCCACGTAGATCGGCCGATTATCCTTCAGCCGCTTAAAGATCACGTACACCGTATCAAAAATCGGCACCCCGAGGGCTAACACGGGCACCAACACCGACACCAGAGTCGCGCTCTTGAAAGCGCCGTCCACCGAAATGGCGGCCAGGGTGAAACCCAAAAACATGGCTCCGGCATCCCCCATGAAGATTTTCGCCGGGTGAAAATTGTGTTTGAGAAAGGCCAGGGTGACCCCGATCATTGTCGCCGCGTACAGGGCGGTGGGCGCCTGATCCTTGATGAGCGCCACAAAAAATAGGGTGGTCGAAGAAATGGCCGCTATCCCCGCCGCCAACCCGTCCACACCGTCGAGAAAATTGATCATGTTCGTAATGGCCACCACCCACAAGAGGGTGGCAATGATGGAAAGCCAATCGGGCATGAGGTACATCCCCTGGGGGGTGAAGGGAATGGTCACCCATTTAATCTGCACCCCAAAAGCGATGAGAATCCCCGCCGCGACAAACTGCATGATCAACTTCGGCCAAGGACTGAGCTCCCTGCCCCTCGCTTTAAATCCGTCATCCAGCAGTCCCGTGGCCACAATCACCAATCCTCCGAGGACGATACCCCAAAAATCCATGGTCAGGTGAACTTTTGGCGAAACCGCCGTCGCCGCCGTCGCAGCGAAAACAAACCCCACATACAGCGCCACCCCGCCCATCAGGGGAATGGGCTCCTTGTGGATCTTGCGCTGGTTGGGCATGTCCACAAAACCCCATTTGAGCGCAATGCGACGCACCACCGGCACCATCCCGTACACCGCCGCGAACGCCGCGGCGAACGCCAACAGGAAAGCCATCAGTCCGGGCCCCCTAGTGTTCAGACAAAGTCGCGTCTATTATAGCAGAACCCAATCTACCTTGCCCAGTCAAAATCCGGCTTCACGAAGAATGGACAAAAACTGATCTTCGTTCATCACTTCGATGCCCAGCTGCCGGGCTTTGTCGAGCTTGGAGCCGGGGTCTTCCCCGGCGATCACGATGTCCGTCTTCCGGCTGACGCTCTCGGTGGGCTTCCCGCCGAGCCTCCTCACCCAATCCTGGGCCTCCCGGCGCCCCATGGCATGAAGCGTCCCGGTCAACACAACCGTCTTCCCCGCCAGCCGGGAGGGCACCGGCGCCGCCTCGGCCCCGCGATACACCATGTTCACACCGTGGGTCCGAAGGCGCTCGATCAATCGGCGCGCCGATTCCTGACCAAAGTATACCCGAATACTCTGGGCCATCTTCGCCCCAATATCCGGCACCTTGAGCAGCTCTTCCGAAGGCGCCTCCATCAGCGCGTCCATCTCCTTAAAGTGCGCAGCCAACACCCGGGATGCCTTTTCGCCGATATACCGGATCCCGAGGCCAAACAAAAGCCGCTCTAGAGAATTCTGCTTGCTTCGCTCAATCGCCTGCAACAGATTATCTGCAGATTTGGCACCCATGCGCTCCAGGGGCAGCAACTGCTCTCTCTTCAGTTCATAGAGGTCGGCGACGCTATGAATCAGCCCCTCTCTGTAGAGCTGGGCCACCAGCGCTTCCCCCAAGCCCTCGATATTCATCGCATCCCGAGAGGCAAAATGGATGATCCCTTCCTGAATCTGGGCAGGACAGTCCGGGTTCACGCACCGCAGGGCCACTTCTTCTTCCAAGCGCACCAAGGGAGACCCGCAGGCCGGGCAATCCTTGGGCATGGAGAAAATATGCTCTTCTCCGGTTCGGAGATCGGCCCGCACCCGCACCACTTCGGGGATAATCTCCCCCGCCTTTTCCACCACCACGATGTCGCCGATGCGGATATCTCGTTCCCGGATCAAATCCTCATTATGTAAACTCGCCCGGCTCACCGTGGTACCGGCCAAAAAAACGGGGTCAAAAACGGCGGTGGGGGTCACCACACCGGTACGGCCCACGCTCACCTCGATCGCCAATAACCGCGTCTCCGCCTGTTCCGGGGCGAATTTATAAGCCATCGCCCATCGGGGACTTTTCGCCGTCGCGCCCAGCCGGTTTTGTTGATCGAGGTTATTGACCTTAATGACCATCCCGTCAATGTCATAAGGCAACGTTGCCCGGAGTTGGTCCCCCTCGTTTAAGAATTGAAACACTTCCTCCAGGTTCCGACAAACCCGCCGGTGGGGGTTCACCGGAAATCCGAGGGTATCTAGCCATTCTAGGATCTCCTCGTGGGTGCGAAAGGGCCCCGGTCCTCCAGGCACCGTCCCGTCGGGCCCCAAGACCGCGGCGTACATCCACAGGGACAACCCCCGCCGGGCCGTCACCCGCGGATCGAGCTGGCGCAGGGACCCGGCGGCGGCATTGCGGGGGTTCGCAAAAGCCGGTTCCCCGGCCTCGTCCCGTTCCCGGTTGACCCGCAGGAAGACCTTTTTCGGCATGTAAGCCTCGCCCCGCACCTCCACACTGACCCGCTCCGGGAGGCGCAAAGGCAAAACCCGGATGGTGCGCAGATTCCGGGTGATATCTTCGCCCAGTTCGCCGTCCCCCCGGGTCGCCCCCTGCACAAACTCGCCATTTTCGTAGCGCAGGGAAATGGCCAGCCCGTCAATCTTCAGCTCACAAACGTACTCCACGTCCTCGCCGGGCAGCGCCGCCCGAACCCGGCGGTCGAAATCCCGCACATCCCCTTCGCTGAACGCATTCGCCAAAGAAAGCATCGGCTCCCGGTGGACGACCTTGGCAAAAGCCTCGGACGGCGCCCCGGAGACCCGCTGGGTGGGGGAGTCCGGGGTCACGAGCTCCGGGTGCCGAGCCTCCAACTCCACCAATTCCCGCATGCAGCGATCGTACTCGGCGTCGTCCACCAGCGGATCGTCCAGCACATAGTAGTGATAATCATAACGTCGAATCAGCGCCCGCAACTCTTCGATCCGGCGGGCTGCATCCCCCTGGCCCGACATCCGTATACCCCCTGTGAGTGGCCCTACCATTCCAAGCTATTGGTCAATCTTTCGGATCGGGGCGAATCGCACCAGAAGCTTTCGCCGGCCGATGGGGGGCGCGAAAGCAACCACCAATTCTGTGTCCTCGCCGACCCCGTCCTTTTTTTCAACCCGGCCTTCGCCCCATTTGCGGTGCATCACCCGGTCTCCCACTTCCCAGCTCTCCGCCGGATCGGCGCCAAACCCCGAAGGCACTTGCAAATGTCCCCCTTCGGACTTCCCGGCGCCTCGACCCGGGCCAACGCCTGCACCCTTGCCTGCAGCCGGCGCCGGATCCGCGGCCCGATCGCGCAAACTTCGCCGGGGTGCGCTCCACTGAAGGAGCGCTTCGGGAATCTCCTCCAGAAAACGGGAGGGCGGGTTGGCCTGCCAGCGGCCGTACAAATTCCGCTGCTGGGCCCGGGTGATGAGCAGGCGGTCCATCGCCCGGGTGATGCCCACATAGCAGAGCCTCCGCTCCTCCTCCATTTGATCGGGATCGTCCAACACCCGGGAATGGGGGAAAATCCCCTCTTCCATCCCCACCAGAAACACCACCGGAAACTCGAGCCCCTTTGCGCTGTGAAGGGTCATGAGCACCACGCCGTCTTCCGTCTCGGCCATATCCAGATCGCTCACCAAAGCCACATCGGCCAAGAATGCCTCCAGCCCGCCTTCGGCCGCCGTATCCTGGCGACGGTCAAACTCCTGGGTGACGGAGAGAAACTCCTCCAGGTTCTCCAGCCGACTCTGGGCCTCCAGGGTGTCCTCTCGGATCAGCGCCTCCCGATACCCCGTCCGGTTCAGGACCTCCTGCACCAATTCCGTCACGGACAAGAATGGCATCATCGCCCGCAAAGCCGCCGTCAGATCCACAAACTGCCGGATCCCCGACGCCGCCCGGGCGGAAACCTCCAACTCGTCGACCCTCTCCAGAGCCTCGTAAAGCGACAGATTCCTCCGGGCCGCGAAAGCCGCCGCTTTCGCCAGCGTCCCTTCCCCGATTCCCCGCTTCGGGACATTGACGACCCGCTCGGTGCTGAAATCGTCCCGGGGGTTGACCAGTATCCGAAGGTAGGCCAAAAGATCCTTGATCTCCTTGCGCTCATAGAATTTTACCCCGCCCACCATGACATACGGGATGGACGCTTTCATCATCATCTCTTCCAACACCCGGGACTGGGCGTTCGTACGGTACAGTACCGCCACATCCCCGTATCTTCCGCCTTGCTCCACATGATTGCGGATCTCTTCGACGACAAAATAGGCTTCCCCCTGCTCGTCCATCGCCTCGTGGACGATCACCGGTTCCCCTTGGGGCCTGTCCGACCAGAGCCGTTTTTCCTTACGCTGGCGATTGTGGGCGATCACAGCGTTGGCCGCCGCCAAAATCCGGCCGGTGGAACGGTAATTCTGCTCTAATTTGATGACCTTGGCATCGGGATAATCGGCTTCAAAATCCAAAATGTTTCTCACATCGGCGCCCCGCCAACCGTAAATCGCCTGGTCCGAATCTCCCACCACGCAGAGATTCCGCCGACGCTGGGCCAAGCGTTTCACCAGTTCGTACTGGGCGTGGTTGGTGTCTTGGTACTCGTCCACATGGAGGTAGACAAACCTCCGCTGTTGATCTTCCAAACTCTCCGGGAACGCATCCCAGAGCTCCACTGTCTTCATGAGCAAATCGTCAAAATCCAGGGCGTTGTTCGCCCGGAGTTTCTCTTGGTAGCGCTCATACACCTGGGCGACAACTTCCTGAAAAAAGTCCCTGGCCCGCTCCGCCGCTTGGGAAGGAGTGATCAACTCGTTTTTGAGGGCGCTGATCGCCCCGGCCATCCGCCGGGGATCGAACTTTTTCGTGTCCAGATTCATCTCCCCGAGAACCTGCTTCACCGCCGTGGTCTGATCCGACGCGTCCAGAATACTGAAGGATCTTGTAAAGCCCAGGGGTTCAATGTGCCGCCGCAACACCCGGACACAGTAGCTGTGAAAAGTGGAGACCCAGATCTCCTCGGCCTCCGGCCCCACCAACCGGCCGATCCTCTCTCGCATCTCCCGGGCCGCTTTGTTCGTAAAAGTAATGGCCAAAATTCCCCAAGGCGGTGCTTTCCTGGTGGCCACCAAATACGCCACCCGGTGGGTCAACACCCGGGTTTTTCCGCTCCCCGCTCCCGCCAGAATGAGCAAGGGGCCTTCGGTCTGGCGAACCGCCTCCCGCTGGGCATCATTGAGCCCGGCCAGAAGCGCCTCGGCCCGGAGGGCCTCCTCTCCCGCCATTGCCATGCTCTCCCCGCCTTTCCCGCACGCCGGGTGCGGTGAGGCCACCGCTTGCCGACTGCATATGCCGCCCTTTATTATAGCAGGTTTCGTCCCGTCGTCCCAAAAGAGAATACCCAGGGGCCCAGCCCTTCACCCGTCCTGGCGTGAAAATGCCCGCCTGTCACCAGGCGGGCACCGCCGCTACTCTGAGCCGGTTTCTTCAACGGTTATCCCAGGTTAATCCTAAGACTCGACCTTCGTCTCTTGATCGTCCTCCGGCGCATCATCCATGGCCAGCAGCGCCGCGCTCTCGCCCAGAGCCGCTTTCGCCGTAGCCCTGGCCGCGTCTTGATCGGTAGAAGCCACGGCTCGATCGGCCGCTTTGGGCGTCTCCCCTTCGGTCCAGGCCGTCTCCCGGGCGTCCGCTTTCATCTCCGCCGCGCCCAAAGCGCGATTCGCGGCAGTTGCTCGCGTCCCGTCCGTCTCACCTTGGGTTTTCTGGTGGATCCCCGCCGGGCCGGGTGCAGGGGGAAACTCTCTTTCCTTGAGGTCGACCACCTGGGCCGGCTTGTTCCTAACCTGGGTTTCGCCTTTCGCTTTAAACTCCCTCACCGCCACCGGAGAGCGCCCCGAAGTGGAGGTTCCCCGAAAAACGGAGTCGTTCGGCGACTGAGCATCTCCGGACCGTCTTGAATCGGCGGTCGAGTGATCCGAATCCTCGCGATGATCCTCGTCATCAAGACCCAGCCACTGGCTGAACTCCGTGTCCAACGCCGAGCGGTCTTTCCACCGCGCCTCTGACCGCCCGCGATCTTCGTCCCGGGGGTTGACAAAGAAATACCCCAAGGCGATGGCTACGGCAATGACGACCAAAGTCCAGAAAATGGCGTACGCCATTGGGCTTCCCTCCTTTCAAGCCTATTCTGCGGCCAGAAAGGAGCGTCCATACCTGGACCTTTTAACAGGTTGCGGCACTCAGGGGAATCTCCGGGGGCGCCGTGCACCCGCGCCCGGCTATCGGCCGAGGCGGCTTAAAGCCAGCTCGAATCCATCCGTCCCATTGTTCAGGCATCGTTTCACCCGGCTGATGGTGGCAGTGCTGGCTCCGGTGAGCGCTTCTATGCGGCTGTACGTCAAACCCTCCCGAAGCATTCGGGCCACCTCGAGGCGTTGGGCCATCGCCTGCACTTCCCCCACGGTGCAGAGATCATCGAAGAAACGATAGCATTCTTCTAACGATCGCAACTGCAGAATGGCCTCGAACAATTGGTCCACCGTCTGGTCCCGGAATCGATCCAGCTGCATCCACCGCGCCCCCCATTCGCTCATCCCCGAGTGCATCATGAGCTTCGAGCTTCCGATGCATGTTTATCTCTATTGTAACGCATCACCGCGCCAAAGTAATCGAGAAAATCGCCCCTCGGATCAGCGCCCCTGAAACCGGGCTTTCCGCTTTTCCAAAAACGCCTGCACCCCTTCGGTAAAATCCGCGCTTCCGGCCGCCCAGCCTTGGTACGTCGCCTCCCGGTCCAGAGCCTCAGCCAAACTTCCGGCGGCACCTTCATAAATCATCCGCTTGGTCAGGGCCATGGCATAGGTCGGACCTTCCGCCAGTTGCTGAGCCCAGGCCAACGACGCTTCTTCGAGTTGCTCCCGAGGTACCACTCGATTGACCAATCCCGCCTGAAGCGCCTTCTCGGCATCCAGGGATTCCCCCGTCAGCGCCAATTCCATCGCCCGGGACACCCCGATCAGTTTCGGCAAAAAATATGACGCCCCGGAGTCCGGCACCAATCCGATTCGAATAAAAGCCGAGACAAACCGGGCATCTTCCGAAGCGATCCTCAGATCCGCCGCCAGGGCCAAACTCAGGCCCGCCCCCGCCGCCACACCCCCCACCGCAGCCAGGATCGGCTTGGGCAGTTGTTGCATCTTCAAAATCAAAGGGTTAAAATCCCGCCGAACATGCATGTCGATCTGACCCAGCATCCCCGGATCCACCGACTTGAGGTCCAGCCCCGCACAAAATCCCTTCCCGGCCCCGGTGAGCAGCACCGCCCGAACTCCACGGTCCTGTTCGGCCCTGATGAGGGCCTCCCTCAATGCGGTGAGCACCCCGTCCGTCAGAGCATTGAGCACTTCCGGCCGGTTCAAGGTAATGACCGCCACCCCTTGATCGACCTCGTATCGCACATCGTTCATCCCACACCTCTCCTTTCGCCTGCAATCCCAGTATATCGCCGGCGAAGCAAGGGGACAACCAACCGGTCGGTTTACGGCTCATCCTGGATCAAAGTCGCCAAATCCACCTCCAGCGCCCGGGCAATCTTGATCAGTTTCGCCAAACGGCTGCCCCGGGTTCCCGCCTCCACCGCATAGATATAGCTTTGAGAGACTCCGGCTTTTTCCGCCAGTTCCCGCACAGTCATTCCCCGCTCACGGCGCAGTTCCCGCAGGCGTTCCCCCATCGTCGGTTTTTCCGCCATCGCGCACCCCTCCCCATCGCGATCTGAGATTTTCACGATTGAAGAAATCCGGGGAACAAAGAAAGCCCGCCCGAGAATACGGGCTTTGGTTTACACAAGTGTAGAGAGCCGTTATACTGAAATGGAAAAGATTCGCCATAAAGGATGATTTTCGATGAGCAACGCCTTCGGCGTAAAATTAAAGCAACTCCGCACGGAGCGGGGCTGGACCCTGGAACAGCTTTCGGCCCGCTCGGGCTTGTCAATCAGCCATATCTCCTCCCTGGAACGCGGAACCCGAATGAAGCCTTCCTTTCAGGTGGCGGTACGGCTGGCCCGGGCCTTGGAAGTCCCCCTGGCCACCTTTCTGGAAGACGCCGGTGAAGAGGAAGTCGACCCACTGGAACACCTGCCGCCGGAGATCAGGGAGTTCGTCACCCGGGAGGACGCCACCCCTTATCTGTACCTCGCCAAGCGCCTACAAGAAGCCCGTGTGTCTCTCCAAGAGATGGAGCAATGGCTGCGCGATGAGCGTTCCTCCCCCGAGAGCTCTACATCGGGAACTTCAGGTGACAAGCCTCGCCGCAATCCCACCCAGACCTGATTCCTCCAGGGGAATTTCACGATTGTGCAATTCCCCGCCAGAAAAAAAGGCGCACAAGCGCCTTTAGCTACCCTCGTGGTGGGCCCACCAGGACTCGAACCTGGGACCATCCGGTTATGAGCCGGCGGCTCTGACCAACTGAGCTATGGGCCCGCGATTTTCGCGCCTATCGATATCATAACAGAGGAATCCACCACCGGGCAAGAAGGAAACCGGCCCCTCACTGGGCAGCCGGTTTCGCCTCGGCATCCCGATCCAACTGGGCGGCCGCCTGCTGACGCAGCCAGACATCGATAAAAGCATCGATATCCCCGTCCATAACGGCCTGGACATTCCCCGTCTCGACCCCGGTGCGATGATCTTTAACCATGGAATAGGGGTGAAACACGTAGGAACGAATCTGGCTCCCCCAAGCGATCTCCTTTTGCTCGCCCCGGAGGGCGGCGATCTGCTCCTCCTGCTCCCGGCGGCGTCGTTCGTACAGCCGGGCGGCCAGGATCTTCATCGCCGTGGCGCGGTTCTTGATCTGGGACCGCTCGGACTGGCAGGTCACGACGATACCCGTGGGAATATGGGTGATGCGCACCGCCGAATCGGTGGTGTTCACGTGCTGTCCACCCGCTCCGCTGGATCGGTACGTGTCGATTTTCAGATCCTCCGGGCGGATATCCACATCCACATTCTCATCAAGCTCCGGCAGGACATCCACCGAAGCAAAGCTGGTGTGGCGGCGCCCCGAGGCGTCGAAAGGGGAAATTCGCACCAGCCGGTGCACGCCCCGCTCGGCTTTGAGGTACCCGTAGGCATTGTGACCCTTGATCAACAAGGTCACGCTTTTCACCCCGGCCTCCTCCCCCGGAAGATAATCCAAGGTTTCCACCTTGTATCCCCGGGATTCCGCCCATCGAGTGTACATCCGCAGGAGCATGGCCGTCCAGTCCTGGGACTCGGTACCGCCGGCCCCGGGGTGGAGTTCCACAATGGCATTGTTGCGGTCATAGGGACCGCTGAGCATCAGTTCCAGTTCGAATTGACCCAGTTGGGAATGCACCTGGTTAATCCCGGCCTCGATCTCCCCGAGGACGCTCTCGTCCCCTTCCTCGTGACCGAGCTCCCACAAAACCTCCAGATCCTCCACCCGACTGCGCAGGCCCTCCACCCGCTCCACGACATCTTTCAAGCGGTTGACCTCGGCGATCACCTTTTGGGCGCCTTCCTGGTCATCCCAAAAATCGGCCGCCGCCATGCGCTGTTCGAGACCGGCGATCTGTTTCTTTTTCCCGGCGAGGTCAAAGAGACCTCCCGATTTCGTCGATCCGCTCCACCAGATCGTGGAGCGCCTGACGGAGTTCACCAAAGGTTTGCGCCATCCTCAACACCTCACGCACCATGACATTTTTTATACTTTTTCCCGCTTCCGCAGGGGCAAAGATCATTGCGGCCCACCTGGTCCTTGTTGACCACCGGCTTTTTCGCTTTTTCCTCGCCGGACGCCGGCTCTCCGGGATTCACCTGTTGTGCCGTGCCCGTCGGCTCACTGGGACCTACCGCTTCGCCCTGCACCACGACTTGCTGCTGGACGACTTCGGGCTGAGCCACGGCGATGTACGCTTTGAAAATAAAGGTGGCCACTTCTTCCCGGATGCTGTGGATCATCTCCTCAAACATCTGGAAGCCCTCGAACTTGTACTCCACCAACGGATCCCGCTGGCCGTACGCCCGCAGGTGAATGCCCTGGCGCAGATGGTCCATGGCATCGATGTGATCCATCCATTTGCTGTCCACCGCCCGCAGCAGGACGACCTTTTCAAAATCCCGCATCATCGGGCCAAGCTGCTGTTCCCGCATGTCGTACTGCCGATTGACCGCTTCCATCAGCAGGTCGTGCAACTCATCCCGGCCTTTATCGGCTAGCCCTTCGAGCTCTATGGCCCCGGGCAGCAGAAAAGTCCGCTCGGCGTATTCCAGCAGCCCTTTGAGATCCCACTCCTCGGGGATCGCATCCTGGGGGGCATAGGTATCGAGCATCCAGTCGATCAGATCTTCCACCATGCCGACGACGACTTCCCGCAGATTATCCCGTTCGAGGATCTCCCGGCGCTGCTTGTACATGATCTCCCGCTGCTGATTCATCACGTCGTCGTACTTCAGCACGTGCTTCCGCAAATCGAAGTTATTGCCCTCGACCTTTTTCTGGGCGCTTTCAATAGCCCGGGTGACCAACCGGCTTTCGATCGGCTGATCTTCCTCCAGCCCCAGTCGGTCCATGACCGCCATGGTGTTCTCCGATCCGAACAGGCGCATCAAATCGTCTTCCAGCGACAGATAAAACTGGGATGACCCCGGATCCCCCTGTCGGCCCGCCCGGCCTCGGAGCTGGTTGTCGATCCGTCGGCTTTCATGCCGCTCGGTACCAATGATATGCAAACCGCCGAGTTCCGCCACCCCGTCTTCCAAGATGATGTCCGTGCCCCGACCGGCCATGTTGGTGGCGATGGTCACCGCCCCCCGGTGGCCGGCCTTGGCCACGATCTCCGCCTCGCGCTCGTGATGCTTGGCATTGAGCACTTGATGGCGAATGCCGCGCTTTTTGAGCATCTCCGACAACCGCTCGGATTTCTCGATGGAAGTCGTCCCCACCAGCACCGGCTGCCCAGTGGCGTGGCGCCGGACGATCTCCTCCACCACCGCCCGGAACTTGGCCTCTTCCGTCTTGTACACGACGTCCGGCAGGTCCGTGCGGATCATCGGTTTGTTCGTCGGGATGACCACGACGTCCATCCCGTAAATGCTGCGCAACTCTTCTTCCTCGGTCTTCGCGGTACCCGTCATCCCGGCCAGCTTCTTGTACATCCGGAAGTAATTCTGAAGCGTGATCGTGGCCAGGGTTTTGCTCTCGTTCTGAATCCGCACCCCTTCTTTGGCCTCGATTGCCTGGTGCAATCCTTCGGAGTACCGGCGGCCGTACATCAGGCGGCCCGTAAACTCGTCCACGATGATGACTTCGCCATTTTGAACCACGTAGTCCCGGTCCAATTTGAACAAACCGTGCGCTTTCAAAGCCTGGGTGATGTGGTGATGAATCAGGACGTTGGCGTGGTCATAGAGATTTTGGATATTGAAAAACCGCTCGGCCTTCTGAACCCCTTGCTCGGTCAACGTGACGGACTTGGCTTTTTCGTCCACCGTGTAGTCCTCTCCGGGTTTCATGTTCGCCACGAGCAAATTCGCCCGCACGTACAGATCGGTGGATTTTTCCGCCGGTCCGGAGATAATCAGCGGCGTGCGGGCCTCGTCGATGAGGATGCTGTCCACCTCGTCGACGATGGCGTAATGAAGAGGCCGCTGAACCATCTGCTCTTTTTGGAGCACCATGTTGTCCCGGAGGTAATCGAAGCCGAACTCATTGTTGGTTCCGTAGGTGATGTCCGCCCGGTACGCTTCCTGCTTCTGCCCATGGGTCATGCCCGGAATATTCAGGCCCACCGTCAGACCGAGAAAGCGATGAATCTGACCCATCCACTCCGAGTCGCGCCGGGCGAGATAATCGTTCACCGTCACCACGTGAACCCCTTGTCCGGCCAGAGCGTTCAAATACGAAGGGAGGGTCGCCACCAAGGTTTTACCTTCACCGGTTTTCATCTCTGCGACCCGGCCTTGGTGAAGGACGATCCCACCCAGGAGCTGAACGTCAAAATGTCTCATACCCAACGTCCGGCGGGCAGCCTCCCGCACCACCGCAAAAGCCTCGGGCAATAGGTCGTCCAGGTCTTCGCCGTTTGCGTGCCGTTCTTTAAACTCCGTCGTCTTGGCCTGCAGCTGTTCATCCGAAAGCCCTTGAACCTCGGGCTCAAGGGCGTTAATCTGCTCCACAATCGGCTGCAGCCGTTTCACTTCTCGCTCATTCGAACCGCCGACAATCCTCTTGAGGAGTCCCAGCAAACCGGACCACTCCTTTCTCCTCTCATCCTCCGCCCGCCGAGCGCCCCGCCGCCGGGGTCCGCATCGGCGGCCGGCCCTTGTCGGCCGACATCATCTCAGACAGTTATTGTAGCACCTTTTGTCAGCAGAAGCCAGTCCGGGGTACATCCAGAATCTAGAAAGAAGCAAAAGTAGCGGCACGAGAAAAGCGGGCTCCGGCCATCGCCAGACCCCGCTCGGTCCCCTTTTAAGGTCGCAACCCCGGCCTCAAAACGCCGGCTCAATCAACCCGTAGTTTCCGTCTTTGCGCCGGTATACCACGTTCACTTCGTCCGTGTCCGCATTGGCGAAGACGAAAAAGTCGTGCCCCAACAGATCCATCTGGAGAATGGCTTCTTCCACCGGCATGGGCTTGACCGGGAACCGCTTCACCCGGACCACTTCCCCGGCGATCTCCCGCCGGCTCTCCTCGGCCGGCTCCACCTCCGCCGTCAGCGTCCGGATCCCCGCCTGCCGGAACCGTTTATTGATCTTAGACTTATGGCGTTCCGCCTGTGAGACCAGTTTGTCGACGACGAGATCCAAGGAACCGTACATATCCCCAGACTCTTCTTCGGCACGGAACACGATGCCTCCCAGGGTCATCGTCACCTCCACTTTGTGAAGGCCCCGTTTCACCGATAAGGTGACGTACACATCCTGGTCGGCCGGCGCGTCGAAGTACTTCTCTAAGCGCCCCACCTTGCGTACCGCGTACTCGCGAAGGGCTTCTGTCACAGCCAAATTATCTCCGCGCACGTGGATTCTCATGGGGACACCCCTCCCTTTGGTCTCTATATGAAATATTCCCTCAGTCTGCGTAAATTCCTGCTGAATCCCCAAAGGAACAATGGGGATTTTTCGTGACAAAAGAAAAAGGGCCGGGCCACAGGCGGACACCGGCTCCCATTCCTTGCGTCGCGGATGTATCAGAGAGACAACGAACACCCCTGGGTCATAGCCCCATCGGCACCACGTTGGCCGCCTGAGGACCCCGAGCCCCTTGAACGATGTCGAATTCCACCAATTGTCCCTCGGACAGCGTGCGGAATCCCTGGGATTGAATGGCCGAATAATGAACGAACACGTCTTCCCCGTCCTCCCGGGAAATAAACCCGTACCCCTTGTCCGGGTTGAACCATTTGACTCGTCCTTGCATGGATTCCTTCCTTCCCCTCGGGTAATTGCGCGGCCACCCCCAGGCGTCCGGGGACGGCTGTGGCGCTACCCGTAGTGTACGCCAAACACATCCAAATCAATACCGCCAAGGGGCCGGTGGGCACATCCCCTTGACCCCAAGGGTGAAACCGCGGCCGGGGCGCCCTGCGTCAAAGCACCTTGCTGAGAAATGCCCGGGTTCTCTCCGACTGCGGGGCCCCGAACAACTGAGCGGGATCCCCTTCCTCCATGATGATCCCCTCGTCCATAAACAACACCCGGTCGCTCACCTCCCGGGCAAAACCCATTTCGTGAGTGACCACGATCATTGTCATGCCCTCCTTGGCCAGATCCTTCATCACGGCAAGCACCTCGCCCACCATTTCCGGGTCCAACGCGGACGTCGGCTCGTCAAACAGCATCACCTTCGGCTTCATCGCCAGGGCCCGGGCGATGGCCACCCGCTGCTGTTGCCCGCCGGATAATTGTTCCGGGTAGGCGTCCGCCTTGTCTGATAACCCAACTTTCGCCAGCAGGGCCCGGGCTTGATCCATGGCCTCCTCCCGGGGGACCTTTCTCACCTTCATCGGGGCGAGGATGATATTTTCCAGAGCCGTCATATGCGGGAAGAGGTTGAACCGCTGGAACACCATCCCCACTTCCCGGCGCACAGCATTGATGTCACACTTAGGATCGGACACCCGGATGCCGTCGATCACCACTTCCCCGGAAGTCACCGTCTCCAGGCCATTTAAACAGCGCAGAAATGTGCTCTTCCCCGAGCCGGAGGGGCCGATGACGCAGACCACCTCCTGCTCGCGGACGTCGCAGTTGACCCCTTTGAGCACTTCGAGATCCCCGAAACGCTTGTGCAGATCCCGGACGTGGATCACCCCTGCCCGTACCTCCTCTCCAGATAGGCCACCACCTGCTGCAGAACCAAGGTCAGGACCAGATACACAAAGGCCAAGGTCAAAAAGGGCTCCCAAGGCGACAGGATCCGCCCGAACATCAGGTTCATCTGGGTGGCGATCTCGCCCCCGGCGATCACCGCCAGAAGGGATGAATCCTTGAGAAGGGCGATGGCTTCATTCCCGAGAGGCGGCAGCATGCGGCGAAACGCTTGGGGCAGAATCACGTACCGCATCGCCTGGCCCATCCGCAGCCCCAAAGACCGGGCCGCCTCCATCTGCCCCCGGTCGATAGACTGGATCCCCGCCCGAAAAATCTCCGCCACATAGGCCGCGGAATTCAGCAATAACGCGATGGTGCCCGAGATCTGCGCGTCCAGAGCCCGCCCGCCGTTAAACTGCGGGATCACGGCAAAATGCAACAGAAGGATTTGCACAAAAAGGGGCGTGCCCCGGAAAAATGTGATATACGCCAAGGCGGGCCACCGCCACCACCAGCCCCGCCCCAGCCGCATCAAGCCGAGAATCAGACCGAGCAACGTGCCGGCCAGGACAGCGATCACCGTGACCTCGATGGTCACCAGAGTACCTTGGAGAATTAAAGGCCAATAGTCCCGAATGACTTCCCAGCGAAAATGAACCCCCACCGGGTTCCCTCCTCGTTTGCGCGATCACAGCCGGTCCCCCGACCCGCCTTCCCGAGCGCGATACCCCCACACACGAAATGGGCACGGAACCGCACCGAGGTTCCATGCCCACCGCCGGCCCCCTCGAACCCGAGCCGCGCTTTATTCCGCCGGGGGAGCCGATCCGAAATATTTTTTGTAAATGGTATCATAGGTGCCATCGCTCTTCACTTTGGCGAGGCCCTCATTGATCTTCTCCAAGAGTGCCGTGTTCCCTTTCTTAACGGCGATGCCGTAGTATTCCTTAGGGAACTTGGGATCGGTGTAATGCTCGAATCCTTTGGAGGAATTCTGACGGATATAGTCGAGCACCACCCCGTTATCGGCCACCACCGCATCGACCGCTTTGTTTCTCAGATCCTCCAAGGCAAGGGGCGTCGTGTCATAACGCTTGATATTCGGGTCTGTCTTGCCCAGAAAATCTGTGACAATCTCATCCCCGGTGGTCCCGATCTGGACCCCCACTTTCTTGCCCTTCAGATCTTGAAGGGTCCGGATCGGCGAACCCGGCGGCACGACGATCATCTGTTGCGCCTGAAAATACGGATTGGAAAAGTCCATGGACTGTTTGCGCTCATCGGTAATTGTGATAGCAGAAATCAAAATATCCCGTTGGCCAATGGACAGGGCCTGAAAGATGCCCTTCCACGGGGTGTTTTCAAACTTCACCTGAAAACCCGCCGCCTTCGCCACCGCATTCAGTAAGTCGATGTCGAATCCTTCAATCTGATTGGTCTGGGGATTCACCGACTCAAAGGGCGCATAAGCCGCGTCGGTGCCCACCACATAAACTTGACTGTTATTGTTGGTCCCCCCGCCCGTCGATGACGCCCCGGAAGGTGCGCTGGACGAAGCGCCGCACCCCGCCAGGGCTACCCCCAGTGCCAAAGCGGCGACCCCGGCCCAACCTTTGCGGACCCAATCTCTCACCTGTATAATCCCCCTTTGTGTGTTCTGCGGCTCCCGATCTCGCCTGCGAAAGGTTTGTCCACCCGGTCTGCAGCAAAACGGCAATGCCGCACTTCTCTGTCAATATGACTCTACCTGATCTCGGTATATTCGTCAACGTTAACATGTTACAAGAAAGGACATCCACCGTGCAAATGAAATTTTATGGTTAACCGCCGGTTTGCCGCGCCGGGCGATGCTCATATCCGGGCGTGGCACAAAGCCGCCCGCAGCCGGCCGATATCCTCTTCCCGCTTTCTCAGCAGCCTCTGGGCATCCTCCAACTCGATCCGGGTAAACCGGAGTCGCCCGCCCGGGCGGACCTGGGCCACCACCGGCAGATCCACCGTCGCCACCTGGGCGATTTTCGGATAGCCGCCCATCGTCTGATGGTCCGCCAACAGGAGAATCGGCCGGCCGTCGGGGGGCACCTGGAGGGTGCCCGTGGTGACCGCCTCGGAGATCATCTCGATGGGCCGGGCCAGCGCCAATTTTGTCCCATCCAAACGGTACCCCATGCGGTCGGACTGGGGCAGAACGACAAAATCCGCTTCAAACACCTTTCGCCGGGCTTCTTCGTCGAAAGCCTCAAACTGCGGTCCGGGCATGGCCCTGACCCGGGGATTGGGTTCGTACTTCGGCAAAAGTCGAGAATCCACCCCCCAGGGAGCCGCGACAAAGCTTTTCCCCCGGAGCCGGGATGACCACATGGCCATGACAGTCCGGGCCCATTCCCCCGGTGGCCCGAGGGGCAGATCGTCCCCCGCTTGAAGCGCCCGGCCTTTATACCCTCCGATCCCCGCCCGCAAATAGGTACTTGCGCTGCCCATCACCTGGGGAACGGCGATTCCCCCCGCCACCCCCAGGTACATCCGGCACCCCGAGGTCTCGGCGACAAAATCGAGCACAGCCCCGGGGTGCACCAGCACCGGCCGCCAAAGAGGAACCGGGATGCCATCGACCCGGGGCGCCAGGCCCGCACCGGCGACGGCGATCAAGGAGAGTTCCTCGAATCTGAGCCGCGGCCCCACCAGGGTGATCTCCAGAGCCGGAGCCCCCTCCGGATTGCCCACCAGAAGATTGGCGACCCGCAGGGAAAAACCGTCCATGGCTCCGCTCACGATGACCCCGTATTTCTGATACCCATATCTCCCGCCATCCTGGACCGTGGTCAAAAGACCGGGATTGATGACCCGAATCATCCCCTGTCATCCCCTTCGCCCAGGCGGTCGTACTCGTCGCGATCGATGGCGTAAAATCTCACCCGGTCCCCCGCCGCCAAAAGGCTGGGAGGATCGTCCTCGGGCCTGAACAACCGAAGGGGGGTCCTGCCGATCAACCGCCAGCCTCCCGGCGTCTCGATGGGATACACCCCTGTCTGCCCGCCGGCGATCCCCACCGACCCCGCGGGAATGGCAAGGCGCGGCGTCGCCAGGCGGGGAGTGGCGATTCTATCGGACATCCCGCCGAGATATGGAAACCCCGGCGCAAAGCCGATGGCATACACGATATACTCCCCGGAGGTGTGAATACGGACCACTTCCTCCGGCGTCAAATGGTTGTGAGCGGCCACATCCTCGAGGTCCGGGCCGAATTCCCCGCCGTAACACACGGGAATCTCCACCACCCGAACGCGGCGGTCCGTGGAAGCCGGGGCATCGGCCAGCCGCCGCACCAATTCGGCCTTCACTTCAGAATACGAGGCCAGGACGGGATCGTAAAAAACGGTCACCGTGGTAAAGGCGGGGACGCATTCCACCATGCCCGGGATCGGTGCGGCCTCCAAATGATCCACAAAAGCCATAATCCGGGCGTGAGTACTCGCCTCGACAGCGTCCCCGAACCGGATCAGCACCGCCGAATCTCCGACAGGGGTTACGTCCAGGTGACCCATGATCCTCCACCCCCTCTCCCTACTCGATCACCATACCATGCCCGCCCGTCATCGCCAACCGTGAGCCCAACCGGCCAACACCCACGAGTCCACAAATTTATCCACAGCCCAAGCCACCGGCCCTCGTGATAAGAGGGAGTTATCCACACTATCCACAAGGAGAAGGTGTATAAATGCACAGATAACTCCCGTTAACCACAGTCTGTCCACAAAGATATCCACATTGCCCACAAAAAAAGCCGCCACGAGGGATCGATGATCCCCGTGCGGCCCGTTTTTTTCTTTCCTGATCGGTGATCCCGGACGGCTCCCCGACACTGCGAGGTAAACCCGGCCCCTCTCGTACCCGCCTGAAACCGTTATCTTCGACGGTCGAAAAACACCCCGTCCGGTGTCGCCCCACCCAAACGGTAGGTCTTTTCGACTTTGAGCGACTGTTGCAATCCGAGCAGCATATCGCCCACCTTCCCGAGAAGATTGACGAAAGTTTGCTGCAGGCGACGGTCCTGCTCCATCACGGCTTCAAACTGATCTTTAACTCGCTCGGCCGCCTCTCGGATCTCCGGATCCGCATGGTCCAACAATGCAGCCAGGCGGAGATCCTCGGGGGAGATGACATCTCGGAGTTGTTCGAACACTCCTTTCCGGGTGTCCGACAAGGTCATCACCCGTTCCACAGCATCTTCTTGACTGGCCGTTCGCAGAATGTCTTCCCCGAGTTCTGACATCCGCTTCAAAAGTTCTTGTTGGGTATGCAAGACCGCTAATAGTCCTTCTTTGTCTAAACTCATGGTCGCTTCCTCTCTATATGGAACCGAGTTGCTGGGCGCGGGCGGAAGCTTGTCGGAGCGCGAGAGCCGCGTCCGCCCACGCCTCGCGCAACTCCCGAACCTGTTCCAAGACTTCCTCCACCGGCACCGGATCCTTGGTAACGTTCGCCTCCACCAAACGACGGTGATAGTAATCGTATAAAGCCGCTAAAGAATGGGAGATCTCGTAATCCATCTTTAACGTCACGGTCAGTTCCCGCAAGATATCCTGACTCCGCAAGAGAAACGCATGGGCATCCGGACGGCGCCCCTCCTCAAGAGCCCGCTTGGCCGCTTCGAGAAACTGGATCAATCCATCGTATAACATGAGCAGCAGCCGGTCTGGCGCCGCCGTCTGCACCGCCGTATTGCGATAAGCGACTGACGCCTGGTCCCTATCGGTCATCCGAGTCACCCCTTCACTGCTTGATCCATCGCCGTCCGTTCAATGACCAGTTATCGAATTAGTGACCGGCCATCATCGATTGAAAAAATCCCGCTTGGCTGTTCAATTGCGACAAGGCCTGTTCCATGGCGGTAAACTGCTGGTAGTAATACTGACGTTTCTGGTCTAATTGCTGCTGCATCTCCGCCGCCTGGGTGTCGATCTCCCGGACCTGTTGACCGATCCAACTGTTGTCGACCAGGTCCGACGCGCTGCCCGCCTCTTGGCTGATCTGGTCGATGGCGGTATTGACCGCATTATAGAGTTTTGCGGCGATCCCGGCCCCCGGGCTGCTGGTATCCGTCACGCTCGAGGTCGGATTGGTGAACAGCCGCATCACCGCCTGGGGATCCGCCTGCACCGCCGCCCGGAGTTGATCTTCGTTCACGTGCAGTTGCCCATACTCCCACCAATCTCCCGTGGTGATGCCGATAGACGCCAAGCTGTTCAGGGTCACGGTCTGCCCGTTCACTGTGGAAGGCGCCTGTCCCTGAAGAACCGACCCGGCAATTCCCCGCAGGCTGTCGATAACATTCCCCAAAAGGGGGTCACTGGACAACATGCCACTTTTAGCCATTGTTTCCCATTTTGTAATCTGATCCTGAGTCATCTGGGACTTCTGATCGTCGGTGAGAGGCGGATAGTCGTAATTCCGTTTCTCGTGGTACAGATCGTTCATCGTCTTCATGAGGCTATTATACTTATCCACAAACCCTTCGATCGCTTTGACCACCGTATCCACATCGGTGGTGACCACCAAACTCGAAGAAACGGGGTTTCCGTTCGCGTCTTTCGCGGACACGCCTTTGAGAGTCATCGTTACACCATTGTAGACCACGGTGTTGGTGGCACTGTACGACGTATAGCCATTGACGGTGTAGATGGCATCCTTCGCCGCGTTCGCACTGACACCCTGGAACCCGCCAAAGGCATTCCCGGGATCGCTGACCACCTCCACACTGATGGGCGAGTACAACGTGGGACCCGCCGCCCCGCCGTTTACCGGCACAAGTTTAAGATGCCCGGAGCCGTCATCCTGAGCCTGTACCCCCGTCACGGCGGTCTGACCGTTAATCGCAGTCACGATGTCCGAAAGAGTCTGCCCCGCCGAGAAATTGAAGGAAACTCCATTGATGCGCAAACTCGCATCTTTTGTAAGCGTCCCGATGGCGTTCACCGAGGCCACATTCCCTGCAGGATTCAGGTGAAACAGGCCCGCAAAGAGATTGTCGTTGTCCCCGCTGACGGTAATCTTCGCCCCGCTGCCCGTGGCCGTCGTTTGAAACACCACTTTGTCCTGGACGGCATCATAAAAAGCCGTCACCCCAGTCTTGGGATCGCTGCTGATCTTGGCCAACAACGTGTTCAACGTGTCCGTGGCCGGGTCGAAGGTCACCGTCTCCCCGTTGATCGTCACTTGGTGCGGCCCCGCCCCGGGGCTCCAACCTGTAGCCGTGCTCAACTGGTTCAAGGGCGCGTTCGGATCCAATTGCGGCTGCCCCGCCGCCGTCAAGGCCGTTGCGGACGCAACGGTTACCCCCTGGGCCAACTGGCTCACCGAAACTGAATACGAAGCGGCCGGGGACGTGGCGGCCGCCGTGGCCGTCACCACCGAAGTGTCCGAGCTGGAAACCGTTTTCGCCAAAAACGTCGACTGCAGCTTCATCGAGAACAACTCATTGGTGCGAAAATCCAACAGCGCGCTGTTCACCTGACGGTAGTCGTCCTGTTTCCACTGCCACAGCTGCTTTTGTTGCATCAAGCGGTTCAGGGGGATACTTTCCGCCTGCATCATGGCTTTAACCATGCTGTCCGTGTCAATCCCGGAGGCCAAACCGGCGATGTGACTGTAGTCGATGGCATTGAATCCGCTTCCGGAGTTCGTCGACCCCGTCGCCCCGAGAATCATACCTGCACCCCCTAAATGGTCCGATCAAAGAATACGCCCAACACCGAGCGCATCTGTTCATCCATGGCAATGAGATCCCCCGGCGGAATCTGGCGGATGACCTCGCCGGTATCGTCCCGGATCACCCGAACGATGACCTGGTGCGTGTCTTGCTGCAGTTCAAACCGCAAATGGGTCCTGGCCATCTGGGCGGCCACATTCATCCGCGCCACTGAGCGCTCCACCTGCTCCGGAGATGGCTTCCTCGGGTCCCCTTGTGTTTCGTTGCCTGTCTTCGCCGGCAACACCGGTGTCGGCGCTTCCACCCGAACCACCGGCGCCGTTTGTTCTGCCGCCGCCGCGTCCACCAACTCCCGCCCCACGGGCATTCCCGTATGCAGGGGCGGCACGATGCCACCATTCATCGTCGATCCCTCCCGCTCCGGTCGTCTCCTCGTTCCCGCCCGAAGATTTCCTTATTATACGAATCGGCCGCCCCCGACCAACCATTAAGCCCAAAATCCCCACCATCCAAGAAAAAGCGTCATTTTTCCGCACGGGCGGGCGGGAAATGCCGTTTTCCCGGCGTGCCCTCCCTATGGCTACGGGCGGCCCGCCGCGCCGCCCCGGCGGGGGATCGTCAGGGGCTCGCCGATTCGATAAAATCGTTATAAAGTATAAAGGGTTGTAGATCCCAAAGGATTGTACAAAATGACGACAAAGGAGGGGTGGAGGTGACTCGAAAGCTCGCCTGGCCAGTGATCGGCTACATCGCGGTCCTGGTGTTGATATGGGGAGTGTGTTGGCCGGTCTATAAGTTCGGTTTAACCTATACGCCTCCGCTCCTTTACGCAGGAATTCGCACTCTTCTCGGCGGCGTACTGATGGCGGCTCTGGCCCTACCCCGATGGAAAGCGTTGCAATGGCGGAGGAACTGGCCGATTTACGTGATTTCTTCCTTATTAAATGTTTTCTTGTTCTTCGGAGTTCAGACTGTGGGGTTGGTGTACCTGCCCTCAGGCATGTTTTCGGTCCTTGTCTATTCCGAGCCGGTGATCGTGGGACTGTTGGCGTGGAAATGGCTGGGGGAAACCCTCACCCCCGCCAAAATGGTGGGCCTTTTTCTCGGCTTGCTCGGGGTCGCGGCCTGCAGCTTTGACCGCCTGCCCGGGTCCGCCTCGGGTCTGGGGATCCTGCTTGGACTGGCGGCAGCCATTTCTTGGGCGGTGGGCACCGTGTACCTCAAACGCGTGCAGGCCCAAGTGGATATGATGTGGCTGGTGGCTATCCAATGTTTACTCGGCGGCGCGGGGATGATGGGGGCCGGGAGCCTGTTTGAAAGCTGGTCCGCGATTCAGTGGACCTGGCCGTTTTTGGCAACAGTGGCTTTCGCCATGTTTTTCGGCGTTTCTTCGTCTTGGCTGATCTGGTTCCGCCTGGTCCAGATGGGCGAGGTCAGTCGGGTGGCCGCGCTGACTTTTCTGGTACCTGTGATCTCCGTGGTGCTGAGCGCCCTCTTCCTACATGAGACGATCAGCGGATGGCTTTTTGCAGGATTGTTGCTGATCGCCGCGAGTATCTACCTTGTTAACCACACCCCACACCCCCATCGGACCGGAGAAGCCCCTCGTCCCCTGGGGTAAGCTGGGGCAGGGGCGAGACATGGGGCAAATCTTAGGAAGACTTTCCTTGCCTAGCGCGAGCTCCCGGTCTCCTCCCGCCCGACCACAAAGCGCCGGAACCGCTCCGCCGCCGGGGACAGAGCGCGGTGCTCGATCCAGGCCATGCCGATCACCCGGCGGCACAATGGCGCATGGACCGGTAATTTTTTGATCCCCAACAACTCCAAACCGGGGAAATCAGGAACCATCGCCACACCGAGGCCGCCGGCCACCAGTCCGGCCACGGTGGCCACTTCTTCCCCTTCAAAAGCAATCCGGGGCGAGAATCCCGCCTGGGCACAAAGCTCCTCGGTGATGGTCCGCATCCCGTAGCCCCGCTTGAGAGCGATGAACGGCTCCTCCGCCACATTCCTGAGCTCGATTCTATCCCGTCCCGCCAGGGGGTGCTGCGAGGGGACGATCAAAAAAAGCTCTTCGGTCTTCAGATCCACCCAACCCACCCCCTCCCGGCGCACCGGCGGAGACAGGAAACACAGATCAATCTCCCCGGACTCCAGTTGACGAAAAACCGGTCCGGCCGCATTCTGCACCAGAACAAAGGAAACCTTCGGGAAACGGCTGCGAAAATCCCGAATCAGATCGGGAACGAGGTGCACGCCAAGGGTATGCAAAAAGCCCAGGCGCACCTCGCCTCGCTCGGGATCTGCCAGCTCCTGAATCTCCCGCCGGGCCTCGTCCATTTCCCGCATCACCCTCTCCACCCGGCGGAGAAATCGCTGCCCATAGGGAGTCAGGCGAATGCTGCGCCCTTCCCGCTCGAACAATGGCGCCCCGAGCTCCTGTTCCAGCCGGGCGATGGAACGGCTGAGGGCGGATTGGGAGACGGCGAGGCGCTCCGCCGCCCGGGTAAAATGCTGCAACCGCGCCGCCATGCGAAAATACTCCAACTGTGCCCATTCCACGGCCATCCCCACTTTCGTCGTATCTATGCATACGATGCATCAAAATGATCGAAAACGTCAATTAGACAGTATGGATTGGGCAGGAGTAGAATGAGACCATGTTGAGATGAATCCCAAGAAGAAAGTTTTGCATCCGGAGGCGCGTGCACATGCCGTATTTGGAACGGGGACAAAAAGGATTCGGGCGGGCTTTGGCCGCCCTGTTCGCCGGAGGCTTCGTCACCTTCGCCATTCTGTACTCCACCCAGCCTCTGCTCCCCGTACTGTCCGCCGATTTTCACGTCAGTCCGGCGGTCGCCAGTCTGTCGGTTTCGCTGACCACCGCGATCCTGGCGATTTTCATGCTTCTGACCTCGGCGTGGTCAGAAGATCGGGGGCGCAAATCAATCATGGTCGCCTCGGTGCTGGCCTCTTCGGTTCTCGCGATCCTCACGGCCCTCGCCCCAAGTTTCCTCTCGCTTCTGGTGCTCCGGGCGGTGGTGGGTGCAACCTTGGCGGGGCTTCCGGCCATCGCCATGGCCTACGTGAACGAAGAGTTCCACCCGGCCACCCTGGGCATCGTGATGGGGATGTACGTAAGCGGGACCAGTGTGGGCGGAATGAGCGGGCGAATCCTCGTGGGCGCCATGTCGGACCTGTGGTCTTGGCGCGGAGCCCTGGCGGGACTGGGAATCATCAGCTTGGCGGCGTCGATCCTTTTCTGGCGGGGGCTGCCGGCATCCCGGCATTTTACGCCAAAACCCGGAGCCCTTCGGCGGCTGGCGCCGTCTTTGGCGGCCAAATTGCGCGATCCGGGGCTTTTGACCTTATATGGACTGGGCTTTGTGCTCATGGGGAGCTTCGTGACGCTGTATAACTACCTGGGCTATGAGCTGATGGGACCGCCGTACCACCTGAGCCAGACCTGGGTGGGGCTGATTTTCCTCGTGTATCTCTCCGGGACTTTCAGTTCCACCTGGATGGGACGATTGGCGGATAAGCACGGACGGGTCAAAATCCTCTGGGTGGGGCTCGGACTCAGCATCGCCGGGGCCCTGTTGACCCTCGCTCAGCCTTTGGGAGTGAAAATTGCCGCCACCGCCCTGTTCACATCGGGATTTTTCGGGAGCCACGCCATTGCCAGTGCCTGGGTGGGCAAGCGCGCAAAAACGGAAAAAGCCGAGGCCTCGTCCTTGTATCTGCTATTTTATTATGCCGGTTCGAGCCTGGCCGGCGTGACCGGCGGGTTTCTCTGGACTCGCTTCGGATGGCCTGGGGTGATCGGGCTGATCGTGGGGCTGCTCGGGGTGGGGCTGTTGTTGGCCGGAGGACTGCAGCATTTGGAAAGACTGACCATCGCGGCAGCACAGGGGCCTCAAGGGTCGGCAGGAGGGCAGCCGATGGGCGCGCACCACGGACGATAGGTCAGCGGGCACAAACCGCACGGTGGCAATGGGGGGCGGGTTATGTCCACCCTCCTCCCCCACCATTTCCGTGGTGATCGGGAGGGGCGGATTGCATTCCTCCCCGAGCGCCCACGCGATCGCTTGCTCCTCGCCGGTCGTGTGCCAACCACAACATGAACAGCCCCACAGCGCCGGGCCCGTGGCCCGTCGATAGGCCTGGACATTCTGTCAACCAGCCACAAACGTTTCCCGGAGGTGCCCGACGCGATGAGGCCGACTCGCTAGGATAGCCTGGGCGACGCCGATAAAATACTCCGACTCCCGCCGGATGTGATTGAGGACCACCATCACCGTGGGGTTGCTGTACATGGCCGGGCTCTCCACACCCAGTTGGTCTAAGAGGTGAATGAAGGCCCGACTTTCTCGGAGGCAGTGATCAACGAGGTGGAGGAGATCCCCGTGAAACGCGGCGGCCGCCCGTGGATCTGTCCACACGTAAAATTCGATCATCCGGCGCACCGCCCCCCGGGTGCGTTCCAACATCTGCCCCCAAATCTGTAGCGCCCGCACGAAACGCGGCTCCAGGTTGTTCACCAACTGGCGGATCACCACCGTGTGCTCCGCCTCCTGCTGCTTCCAGAAATCCGCCTCATCGAGAATGCGCAGCGGCATTTTGTCACCGTAGATAAACAGCATCCCCTGGGCCCCCTTCACATCGAGGGTTTGTGGACTTCTGCCCCCAATGTACGCTATCCAGCCTTCCCAGGTGCCTGTCCCCTATGGGGCAGTGGAGGCCCACCATCGCCCTGCGCTCGCTCTCTCCACACCTCGGTCCGAGTATAAACAATCGCAAAGGTGCGATTTGGTTCGCCCTGATCATCTCCCTTGTAGGAATTGTGTATTTGATCATCGGATTGCTGCTGGCCTTCGCCTTGAACTTAATGACCCTCGGTTTTGTGCGATTGAACGGCCATAACATCTTGATTCTCCCGGCCCGGTTGATCCCTTTTCTCGGCAATGCCTATTCCCGGGCATGCGAATTCACCTGTGACCGCATCGCGACCTATGTGACAGCCAGCCCTGCCGCTGCCGAGCGAGGCCTGACGATGCTCGCCGTAGGGAGAGATCTGTACGCTGACATCGATGTGGATGAATATTTGCACGACAGCGAACAGAACCGCGGCTTTATACTTCGCATGACGGAAAAAATGTCCACTCATCCCCCTCTGCCCAAGCGCATCGCCGAGGTGCGCCGGATAGCGGCCTCATGGTGGCCCCAGTCACCTGCTCCGAACATCTAAGGAGATCCTCCCCTCGATTGGGGAGGGCACGAGCCCTCCCCGCTCTCATCGAACAGGACAGGTTTGCAGGATTGCAGCAGTTGGGAGAAGGACTGCGTCACCCCCGAGCGCTTTTAGATCAACTTGTAGTCTCGAAGTTTACGGTATAACGTTGTACGGGATATTCCGAGTTCCCGTGCAGTACGGCTAATGTTACCTTTGTACATCATGAGTGCACGCTCAATCTCCAACCGTTCATCCTGGGCATATTGTAGCCGTATCGATTCGACGTTACGTAAAAGACGAGCGTCCTGTTGCACAAGCTGTTCATCCCGCCTTCCCTGTACTCCGGAGTCAATAGACTCGATTTCGCCTTGCGAGAGCACGTTTGCCTGTACAGCCTGTGGCATTTTGGGCTCGAATTCCGGCGAGATCAATTGAAACGTGTCATCCGTCCGTAAGTAATCGGGTAAGTGGTCCAATGTAATGAGGGGTTCGTTGCCTGCTACATAAAAGGCTCGTTCTAGGGCATTACGCAACTCTCTGACATTACCTGGCCACCCGTACTGCATAAGGACTCTTGTCGCCTCCTCAGACAATGATTTCTCAGGTGTTCCCGTGGCTTCCGAGAACTCAGTAAGAAAGTGCCTCGCGAGTTCCGGAATATCATCTTTTCGTAAACGGAGGGGTACAAGTTCTATGGTGAAGACATTGAGCCTGAAGTAAAGATCGCTTCGGAACGACCCATTGTATGCGATTTCCTGAGCTAGGCGTTTGTTTGTCGCGGAAATGATTCGTACATCAACCGGAATCGGGGTGCCGCTCCCTACTCGAACAACTTCTTTTTCTTGTAATACACGCAGTAGGATGGCTTGTTGGTCGATCGGCATATCCCCAATTTCATCCAGGAACAGTGTTCCGCCATTCGCAAGTTCGAATTTGCCTGGACGTCCCCCCCGTTTTGCCCCGGTAAATGCTCCATCCTCATAACCAAACAGCTCGGCACTGACCAAATCCCGCGGTAGACCCGCACAGTTCACGGCAATAAACGGCTTGTTACGACGCGGGCTGGCGTTATGAATAAACCGCGCAAAAAGTTCTTTTCCAGTCCCACTCTCGCCCAAAAGTAGGACATTGGCGTCAGCTTGTGCAGCAAGCTCCGCAAGCTGAATGTTCTTTAAAAACAATACGTTTGAACCGACGAGTTCCACCTGGTTTTTTTGAGATTTCCGGGATAAAATACGCATCTTGCGAATGAAGATATGGTACACTTCCCCTATTTTCTGGCCCTTAATCTCAAACACGTGTTGATCTCGACTGAAACGAGTCATGAATTGTTGATCTTGTACGCTGCTTAGGTAAGATCTAAGGAAAGGAAGCAGGTTTGGATCATCTGCCAACCAATCGCTGGCAAGTTGATTTTTCACGAGCACCTCATTGTTAGCTACACTAATATATCCTTCCGGTATCGCATTTATAGCACCCACGAAAAGACGATCAACTTCCGCTTTTTTACCCTGTTCCTCGACGATGCCAACAGCACATTCTAGCAACTGTTTCAAAGCCCTAGAAAGGGTTGTAATGGTATCAGGACTCAACGAGCAATCATCGATGAATACACCAAGCACTCCATAGAATCGGCCGGATTTACGCTGAATGGGTATTCCTATCGTAATCCAGTCTTTCAATTCCTCTCGTTCATGTTCGCTCCCCCGAACAACAGCTTCACTTCGACCCATTAACGCCAGGGAAATTCCGGAATGACCAATTAACGCATGATTGGCCTTGATCCCAGGGCTCAAAAAGGGGGGTAGCTCGGGGGTGTCTGTTACATCGTGGCGAAAAACGGCTAAGGTCAAACCTTCAGCGTTAAAGATTCCAAATCGGTATGGAAAATATTTTGTCACATTTTTGATTGCATCGATCAAAGGCTTGTATTGATCCTGGGCAGTCCGGAGCACGTGAATGGGGGCACTCGCGCTGTCACTTCGCAGCAGTGCAGGATTCTCTTTTTCGTCGTTGTAAAAAGGTATGGGCGGTATCAACCCATTTGATTCCCACACAATGTCAAATTCCCCATTGGCATTCACGCGTCCAATTCTAGACTGCAGCCACAGATGTTGGTTTTTTGGATCTACTCGAATGCACCCCTGGGGAGCCTCGAACTCTATATCACGCAGTGCCTCACGAATCTCATCTGTATCTGTTGACCTCGCCCGACGGATCCCCTCCGCCAATAACCAAACACTATAATATGCACTTTCCATAACCGCACTTATCGTTTGCGTCCCATAGGTTTCATTGTACAGACTGCGAAACTCCGAGTTTCGTTTTGTACGGATGGATGAGAAATATGGAAATGATGTGTAATGGCCGACAGCATATTTGATACCCATTGCCTGAATCTCCGTTTCCGCAGTAATTGCGCTGGCAATCGGTATATTTAAACGAGTGCCGTAAAACTGTTGATAAAAAGCAATCACGCTCTCCCCTACGAGCGTTGAAAACACTACATTCGGTTTTACGGCCGTAATCTCCCGAAGTATTTGCTGGAATCTTTGAGCACCTAAAGCAACATACTGCTCGCCCGCTATAGTGCCCCCGTGCAACTTCACGAGTCTACGGATATGCTTATTCGTCTCTCTGGGGTATACATAGTCAGACCCGACAAGATAAACCGATTTACCAATGTGATCAAAAATCCAAGGGATGAAAGTTTCAAGCTGCTGGTTCGGAACTGGACCACAATAATATACATAAGGGCTCAATTCTTCGCCCTCGTACAATGTGGGGTAAAAGAGCAATTTATTGTACTTTTCTAATACGGGAATAGTAAGCTTGCGACAAACTGAGGTATATAGACCAATGATCGCCGCAACATGGTGTGTATGAATCAGTTTCTCGGCCTTCGCTGCCGACAAAATAGGGTCAGAGGCGATATCCTCTGTGATGGGAATGAGCTTTCGCCCCAAGACCCCCCCATTTTCATTGATTTGGCGGATCGCCAACAGTGCGGATTGGTATTGCCCCCGTTCTGTTACGCTTGTCGTGCCCGTGAGCGAGAAAAGTAGGCCGATGTGGATGTCCTGACCGCCAGGCACTGGTTCGCCCTCCTTTTCACCTGCTAGGGACATTATATCATTCTGTGTTCTATAGATGTCTTGCAATGTTTCCTAATGTTGCGCTTTTGCATCGGTTTGTTTATCCCTGGCGTTCGTCGTCTTAGAACACGATTAAACAGATGAGGACATAACGATACAGACCGCAAGGAAACCAGATTCGCGGTTCGCCCTTTCTGAGCTTCCCTACCGTGCTTCAAGACGGTCGTGGTTAGCTGTACTGCTGCGTTGAGATAAATCCGTTTCTGCTCACGTATTTGGCATGAAACCTGCAAAGAGGTTAAACAGAGAAGTTACATTTCTAAAATATACAAATGACGGAGGGTGTTCTCAATGAGACATGGAGACATTGCTAGCAGTCCAGATACTGTAGGTGTTGCCGTTGTCAACTACAAGATGCCGCGGCTCCATACCCGGGAGCAGGTACTGGATAACGCTCGGAAGATTGCGGACATGATCGTCGGAATGAAGCAAGGCCTGCCAGGAATGGATCTGGTCGTCTTTCCCGAGTACAGCACGATGGGCATTATGTATGACCCGGATGAAATGTTCGAAACTGCATGTACAGTCCCCGGGGAAGAAACGGAGATTTTTGGCCGGGCATGCCGTGAAGCCAACACCTGGGGAGTGTTCTCTCTAACCGGGGAACGGCATGAGGAACACCCGCGAAAAAGCCCGTACAATACGCTGGTGCTGATCAACAACAGGGGAGAAATCGTGCAAAAATATCGAAAGATACTACCTTGGGCTCCTATCGAAGGCTGGTATCCGGGGGATAAGACCTATGTCTCCGATGGACCCAAAGGACTTAAAGTTAGTCTGATCATCTGTGACGACGGAAACTATCCCGAAATTTGGCGGGATTGTGCAATGAAAGGCGCAGAATTGATTGTTCGTCCACAGGGATATATGTATCCCGCCAAAGAACAGCAGATCATGATGGCTAAGACAATGGCATGGGCAAACAACGTTTATGTCGCTGTGGCGAACGCGACCGGATTTGACGGAGTCTATTCTTACTTTGGTCACTCAGCAATTATTGGATTCGACGGCCGTACATTGGGCGAATGTGGCGAAGAAGAGTACGGTATCCAGTATGCGGAGCTGTCGATTTCAGCGATTCGTGACGCCCGGCAGAACTGGCAATCGCAAAATCAGCTCTTCAAATTATTACATCGCGGATATACAGGTATCTATAATTCAGGGGACGGCGACAAAGGATTGGCAGAATGTCCGTTTGATTTTTATCGGACATGGGTGTTAGATGCAAAGAAAGCTCAAGAGAATGTAGAGAAAATTACCCGAACGGAGCTAACAACAGCATGTTGTCCAGTTGGCGGTCTGCCCTATAACGGTGCAGAACGCGAAGCGGATCGGTAGTTGATCCATGAGCGCCGCCGGGAACCAAAAGGTAAGCTTCCATCGGATCCCGGCGGCGGATCTGACCTGTATAGCAGCATCAGTTGTAAAAAGGGGATACGGTTAATGCCATTCGTAAACGATATGCTCCAAAGCTTTGCCCAACAGAAAATAGCGAAAGAAGAGGAGAATACTGGACCCAACCAGTCGACCAAGTCATCGTCAGCAACGGTAGTCACCCGATTTACTTTCGACGTCAATAAAGTGATGCAACATTTGAAAAGCCATATTGCCGGGCAACAGGAAGCACTCAATGCCATCGAGCAGATGCTACGCTTGGTAAGAGCCGATATTGCCGATCCTAGCCGTCCACTGTACATTGCACTTTTCCTAGGCCCAACCGGAGTGGGAAAAACAGAAATTGTTCGCCTCTTGGCAGAGGCACTTCATGGAAACCGAGAAGCTTTTTGTAGAGTGGACATGAACACGCTGTCCCAAGAACACTACGCGGCGTCTTTAACGGGAGCACCGCCCGGATACGTGGGAAGTAAAGAGGGAACCACCATTCTCGACAAAGAAAAGATAGAAGGTTCCTACAGAACACCAGGTATCGTGTTGTTTGATGAAATGGAGAAGGCAAGCAACACGGTTCTGCAAACCCTATTAAACGTCTTTGACAACGGGCTCATGACTGTGGCATCAGGACAAATAACGATTAATTTCCGTAACTCATTAATTTTTATGACGAGCAACATTGGTGCCCGTGAGGTACAAGAATATGCGAGACGCAAGTCTCACTCAAAACTCCGCCACTTTCTCAGGGTTACACGACCGCTGAGTATAGAGACAACTCGGAAACTCATCCAGGAGCAACTCGAGAGCCGATTGTCTCCAGAGTTTCTTAATCGTGTCGACGACATCATCACGTTCAACTGGTTGGACGAAACCGCCGTCGAGGATATTATTTTGCTCCACATCCGGCAACTGAATCAGCGTTTGCTGCATCATCGGGTCGACATCCATCTAGAGCCCTCAATGCTTGCGCACCTCGCAGAAGTCGGATTTGACCAGCGGTACGGGGCAAGATCATTAAAGCGAGCTATTCGCCGGTACGTGGAAGTCCCATTGGCTGAATATTTACTTTCTCGTAGCTGGGAATCGGAAATGCCTTCTGAAAGGGTCATTGTGGCTTGGAGGAACGGAGACACACATTTTCGGAAGGATTTGCAGAAGGAATGATAGACTGTCGCACGCCTATGGAGGAGGTCATCGAATGGCAAACGTTGGGCTTCTTTACGTTGGAGCCGTTCTGTTCGTCAATGCACTTATGCTGTTGGGCAAAATCGATTCAAAAAGTGCGGGCATTTTTAATCTTTTCGTTGGTGCACTGCAAGTATTTACGCCGGTCTACCTAATCATGACCGCCCAGAATAGCTGGGACATTTTTAGTGCCTCAGGTATTTTCTTGTTCGGGTTTACTTATCTGTATGTCGGAATATCAAATTTAACCGGCAACAACAGTTCGGGTGTCGGTTGGTATTCACTGTGGGTCTCTATGCTCGCGATTGGCTATAGCATTGTTAATTTCTACCATTTTGGAGATATCAAGTTTGGTGTTATATGGCTAATGTGGGCGTTTCTTTGGGGTTTGTTCTTTCTATTGCTCGCGCAAAAACGCGATATCGGCCGATTTACAGGGTGGGTTACACTCATAGAGTCCTGGGCAACCTGTACGATTCCAGCGTTTTTGTCTATGACCGGACTTTGGACCCATATAAGCGCCACGGTGGTCTGGATCGCAGTGCTCTTCGTCCTCGCGCTTTTCACCTGGGCTTGGGTGACAACAAGAGCTTCTCACGCGCCAGTTGCAAAATCGTCCTAGGTGATTTGCTGCAAATCAGTTCTGCGTTAGTTTGAAAAGCTAACTCAAATGACCTCACAGTCGCACATGGATAAACCCTTTTAGTTGCATTGTGGAATCTTATTTGACACATCTTTCTGCCACTGTTATTATCAATCCAGAATTGCGTCAAGTCAATGATTATAATTCTTACATGGCAAAGTTGCTTGCCAACTGAGAAAGGAGGTGCAACTCTCGAAAAAACCTACCCGATCGAACAGATACGATTAAAGAGAACTCATTGAGGAGGGAAAAAGATGCCAGATGTTTTGTTTCATGTGGATTTGACAAAACCCATGGATGAGCAAGACATACCTGGGCACAATCGGTGGCATCCGGATATCCCGGCGGCAGTCTCAATAAACCCTGGCTCAATTTTCCGTATCGAATGTAAGGATTGGACCGATGGGCAGATTCATAATAACGATGACCCTTCTGATATTGCCCATGTGGATCTTAACCGGGTACACGTCTTAAGCGGACCGGTATGGGTTAACGGAGCGGAACCCGGTGATCTCCTGGTGGTCGATATCCTGGACATCGGTGCATTGCCAGACTCAGAATGGGGGTTTACCGGAATCTTTGCTCGGGAAAACGGCGGTGGTTTTTTGACGGATCGTTTTCCAGAAGCCCGGAAAGCAATATGGGACTTTGAAGGAATTTATGCCGTATCTCGACACATACCTGGGGTTCGTTTGCCCGGAGTCCTCCACCCCGGACTGATCGGATGTGCCCCATCCCAAGAGCTCCTTGATGAATGGAATCGGAGAGAAGCTGAACTCGTGGCCGCGAATCCCCAGCGAATCCCACCGCTTGCCAACCTTCCAAATCCGCAAAGTGCTGTGCTGGGCAGTCTGAAGGGGGCCGAGTTCGACGGAGTTGCACGGGAGGCCGCTCGCACAGTCCCGCCCCGTGAACATGGCGGTAACTGTGATATTAAGAACCTTTCCAAGGGTTCCCGATTGTATCTACCCGTATATGTCAAAGGGGCGAAATTATCCGTCGGCGACCTTCATTTTTGCCAGGGTGACGGAGAAATCTCTTTTTGTGGAGCCATTGAGATGGCTGGATGGATCGATCTTCATGTCGATGTGATCAAAGGTGGCATGAGCAAGTACGGTGTCGCCAATCCAATTTTCAAACCGGGACCTGTGGAACCAAAGTTCTCCCAATATCTCGTGTTTGAGGGTATTTCAGTCGATGAGAGCGGAAAACAGCATTATTTAGACGCCCACATTGCTTATCGGAGAGCCTGCCTGAACGCCATTGAATATTTACAACACTTCGGGTATACAGGGGACCAGGCTTACCTGCTTCTGAGCGCTGCCCCCGTCGAAGGCCGCATCAGTGGAATTGTCGATATTCCCAACGCCTGCTGTACCTTAGCCATACCGCTGGAAATCTTTGATCGGGACCTGTCCCCGGCGTGATCCGATGCCAACCTATGCATTTAACTGTCAAAGATGCGGAACGTTTGAGCGACAGATGGCCATGAAGGATGCCCAAGATACTTGCATTTGCCCTTTCTGTGGAGAAGTGGCACGTCGAACCTATGGGGTCCCAAATGTCTTAAAAACGGCTGGACGATCCACCTCGGTACGTGTTGTTGAGTCACACAACGGAACGAATTCCACTGTCAATACCCAGCGGCAACGTCAAGCAAATGGCTCCCGTCCCGGCCGTCCTTGGATGGTCGGTCATTAGTGGCTTTCTGGAGCCAGTGAGGCGGATTTTTCGGCAAACGCCTTGCTGGCTCCATTTTTTGGCATATCATGTAACAGTCGGGGGTGATCAACAGCCTGGAAGTTCGTAAACATCTATAGACGAACATATATTTCTGTTGTACAATCGTCTCATGAAACTATCAGATTGGGCTAGGCAACAAGGAATCTCCTACATGACCGCTTGGCGTTGGTGGAAGGATGGCAAGCTGCCTGTGCCTGCCCGTCAGACCGAATCCGGCACGATCCTGGTGGAAGTCCCTCCGACCCGTGAAGGCGGCCGGACGGTTGTGTATGCCCGAGTGTCCTCTCACGATCAGCGGAGTGACTTGGACAGGCAAGTGTCTCGAATCACCCAGTGGGCAACCGAGCGAAAGCTGGCCGTGGACGAGGTGGTGACGGAGGTCGGATCGGGGATGAACGGGAAACGTCCAAAGCTCCGGCGTATTTTGGCGGATGCGCGGGTGACGACCATCATTGTGGAACACCGGGATCGACTGGCGAGGTTTGGCGTGGAGTACCTGGAATCTGCACTGGCTGCTCAGGGCCGTCACATCGTGGTGGTGGATTCCGGGGAGACCCGCGACGATCTGGTCCGGGACATGATCGAGGTCTTGACATCGTTCTGCGCCCGATTGTACGGCCGACGGGGAGCGAGGAATCGGGCTTTGCGGGCTGTGACCGCCGCAAAAAAGGACGGGAAGGAATCATGAAGGCGCTTCAGGCGTACCGCTTTGCGCTCGATCCTTCGCCGCATCAGGAGAGGATGTTGGCTTCCCACAGCGG
>NZ_JAILZZ010000122.1:0-1276 GCF_023512215.1 Kyrpidia sp.
ACTCTGATGTCAACCCACGAACAAATTCCTTTCCCGTCGGTGGTGGAGGCCCTGATCATGGAGATCACCTTCGAGGCTCTGAGGGAGGCGGGGATTCGCCTGCCCAAAGCGGTGGGTCAATCGGTGAGTATCGTCGGGGCTTTGGTGATCGGTGAAGCGGCTGTCGCCGCCGGAATTGTGACGCCGGCCATGGTGATCATTGTGGCCTTGACCGGTATTGCGTCTTTCACCATTCCAAGCTACAACATTGCCATTACCTTGCGAATCTTGCGTTTCCCCGTCTTGATCCTCGCGGGGCTGTTGGGTTTATACGGGATCATTATCGCAGTGTTGCTCTTGTGGACTCACCTGGTTTCCCTGCGTTCCTTTGGAGTCCCGTATCTGTCTCCGATTGCACCCTTTATGTGGCCCGACATCAAAGATGTATTTACCAGACCACCGTGGTGGCAAATGCGCCAGCGCCCCAAAACCATGGAGCCCGTGGATTCCACCAGGAGCGCGGATATACCGAAGCCCCTGCCGGGTCGGACGGAACGGGATCCGCTATAAAAGACCGGCAACTTCTGGAGGCTTCCATGCACCCACAACTGTCCCGCGTTCAGTTCGTGTTTTTGAGCACATGGCTCATTCTGGGTACCGGCATTCTCACGATGCCCTTTGCGATCGGACAATTTGCCATTCGTGACGGTTGGATCGCGCCACTTCTGTTCGCCGTTACAGGGGGAATTGTGGTCGGGGTGATCGCTTTGTTTCGCCGGATGTTCCCCGGTCAATCACTGGTCGAGGGTTACCACATGGCGTTTGGTCCTATAGTCGGACGGGCGGCAAGCCTCTGGTTTCTGTACATGACGTTTCTCACCGAGTCCTTTGTCCTTCGCGAAGTCAGTCTGTTTTTGAATATCACTGTCCTTCCGTCGACGCCAAATTATGTGGTCACAGCGGTTTTCATGATTCTCGTTGCTTACGCGGTGTACCTGGGTGCTGAAGTTGTGGGGAGAGTGGGAGAAATCATTACTCCGCTTGGTATCGCCATTACACTCATCCTGTTTTTGTTGTCCATGCAACACGCGGACCCCTCTCATCTCCGGCCGGTTCTGGCAGACGGTTGGAAGCCAATTTTGCAATCGGGGGTCGTGTTGTGGGTGTATGCCTGGGAATTTCTTTTTGTCCTGCAACTGCGGGAGGAGGTCCAACAACAACGGCTCGTGAAAGACCTTTTGATCACTATCCTTATCATTACCTTGGCCGGTGTTGTGGCGGAACTCACAATAACCAT
>NZ_JAILZZ010000077.1:0-8291 GCF_023512215.1 Kyrpidia sp.
GTATTGGAAGTGGACAAGGAGAATATCAACAGTTCGCGGAAACGGTTCCGGTTTTTAAGAATGGACATTTCTGGGCTTACGGAAACGTTTATGACAATGGGCAGTGGAAGGGGCACACTTTTGTAAACGGACAGTGGATTAATAACAACCAGGATGCGATTGTGACGTATTTGAATCGTCAAGGTTGGGGCGAAGTCGTACGCGTGGATTTGATTGATCGAAAGCCTCAACCGCCTTCGAGTCGAGATGGAGGAAGTCGCAGAGGTAGTGGGGGAGGAGGAAGTGGGCTGAGTCAACCATGGGAAGTGTGAACTTTCGATAAAGAAGAGGGCGGATGCGTGCTCGCGCACCCGCCATGCCCTTCTAGTCGAAATCGCTTGTGGGATGACTCAAAACGGGTTACATTTCCTCCGGCGGAGGAAGAATGAAGAAATCTTCGTCTTGGTCTTCCAAGGGTATACAGCAAATGTCTTCTCTGAAAGGCCACAGCGTGTCCAACTCGGCCATCAGGCTCGACAGGGCACATGTTTCGCATCCGGTTGTTTGAGGATATGGGTTCTGGCAATCCGGACAAATGTCAATTCCTTCATCCTCAAACATGGCAATTGACAGAATCCAGTTCTCGTCGTCTTGGGGGATCTCATCCACGATTTGGATGTCCTCCACTTCTTCGAAGAACGCTTCCCACCGGTTCAACTCATCCAGATATGTCCGAAGATCGTCACTCATGTTTTTCTCATCTCCTTTGCTGTTTTGAACTGATCCTTCCATTTTAGTTGCGCTTGAACTTTCTTTTGAGCGGAGGCGGGTTTTCCCACCCTCTTTCCCTCATCTTCTGTTTCATCGCCTGCAGGGATTCCTTGGCGATCTGTTGAGGGTCCTTCTTTTGGGTTTTGCCCCCTGTTTGGGACAACGAATGATGGACACGGCTCATCACCTCTCAATCAACAGTTTTAGGGTCATTTTCGCTCAGGAAATCGGTTCAAAACGGTTTGTTTCTCCGGATGCCGAGTCGGCTGGCCCGGCTGACGATTGCCGACCACGTCCGATGGGGGAAAGCCTCCTGGATGACGTGGCGGGGTTCCTCCGGATAGAGGGCACGCAGCCGGTTGTCCTCCTCCTCCGACCAGGTTGAGTCTTTCTTGAGGCCCAGCCGCTGTGCCCTGGTGCGAATACTGAGCAAGGACCGGCCGGGAAACATTTCGAGCAACTCTCTGTCCGACGCGGACCCGTACTGTTGCCGGAGAAGCTCTTCTTCTGCTTCTGTCCAGGTATTCTTGCGCTTGATCCCAAGGCGGCCGGCCCTGGTGGTCAGCGATTGCCAAGAGCGTCCGGGGAACCGGGCCAGGATTTCTCCCTTGGGCCGATCCGGATAAAGTTCCCGAAGCAGGGCGTCTTCTTCCGGCGAAAAATTCTTTGTCTCCTTCGTCAACCCCAGTTGTCGGGCCTTGTGCAGGATCGCATGATCCGTCCGGGGCGCCGACAGCATGCCGCGGATTTCCTCCAGCGAGCGCTGGCCGTAGTGTTCGCGAATGATCGCCAAATCGGCTTCGCTCCAGAATGGCGAGAACGACGCATACGCCTTGGGATCATAGGGAGGCTGTTCCGGGTTGTAATATTGCCGTTCGAGTTCATGCACTTCGTTCATGTACCGGCGATAGTACGCGGTTTTGCCCTGCCTTCGTTCCTCCACGATGCTCCTGATCGTGTCCACCGCTCGGGAGACCGTCTCCGCCGTGGGTTCTTCGTACCAAATCGGCACCCAGATCCAGCCCCGCTGTTCTGCAAATTTGCGTTTGGCGTAATCGCGGTTGCGCAGATTGGCGTGAACTCTGACGTGGTTGACCTCGACGGCGACTTTCAGGCCATCGGGGAACTGCAGGGGAATGTCGATTTGCCAGCCTCGCCCTTCGCTCCATTCGCGGTTGCGCTGCCAGGGGATCACAGCGTCTCCATACAGCTTCACCATTTCATGCCGAATCCGTTGTTCCACGAGGGAACCCTCCTTCCAAAACGAGATATTGGCCAGGTGACGGCCTGTTGAGCCTGTCGATTTCTTCACTTTATCGGACACGTGGCGCACCGCATTGTATTTCACGCCGACTTCGAGGGAGATTTCCCTCAGGGCCATGGTAGTCTCCTGAAGCAGACGGCGGATGGTGACCTCCTGTTCCGGGGTGATTTTCCGGTTTTGCAGGTTCAGTTTTTTGATGCGGCTATAGACGGAAGGCTCTGGGCGACGGAGACGTTCGGCGATCCGAGAGATTTCCAGTCCCCCGGAATACAGTTGCCGCAACTGCGCGTCCTCTTCCTCCGTCCATCGCCGGTTCTTGAAGCCCTTTTCGTTGGACGTCGTTCGGACTTTATGGATGGTGTTATAGATAATCCGCTCGGTCACCGGTGCGGCCACGTTCGGGTCGGCGTTCAGGATGGCCGCGATCTGTTTGGCCGAATGGGTTTCGTACAAGTCCGTGATCCGAGCGTGAAGATACGGCGCGTCTTGGCGAGGGGACGGCATGTTCAACACACTCCTTATTCAGCCAGATTGTGGATGTCGGCCATTTTTGCGAGGACAGCCATGCGGATGAGGTGACCCCATCTACGGCGGCTTGCCTTCTCGCTGGACGTCGAGGAGAGCGGCGGCAATCTCGGCCAATGCGTTCAGTTTGTCCCGCACGGCAGCGACCTCAGGTGCAAGCACCGCAAAAGATCCCGAATCCTCTATGATGTGTAACGTGTCGTCGACCAGGTGATACGCCTGCTGAAGGTTTTCAAGGATCGTGGAGAGTGGAGACGCCCGCATGGTCACACCATCCTCTGGAGCTCAGGTTCGGCACTCTCCGTGTCGCCCTGGTTGAGGATCGGATTTTTCATCACGGCTTCCCTCAAATGACGCGCGTCCGTATGAAGGTAGACCCGTGTCGACGAAATGTCGGCATGACCCAACAGTTCCTGGATCTCCACAAGGCTCACGTTTTGCTGCAGCAGAAACGTGGCAAAGGAATGCCGGATTTTGTGCAGGGTGTAACCCTTGTCTTCCAGTCCGGCGAGTCTGACGTACTTGTCGAAAATCGTGTTGATAGGCCGGGGGCCCAATTTCTTGCCCGTTGCGCTTCGAAATACCGGCGTACGGTCTGTGACGGACTTGCCTTGCGAGTTCTTGAACATTTGGAGGTCGGCCGCCAACTGCGGCGGAATCGGGATGATCCGATCCTTGTCCCCTTTGCCGCTCCGCACTTTCAGCGTGCATTCGCGAAAATCAATGTCCCGCCATTCCAGGTTGATCAACTCCTGCCGGCGAATCCCGGTTTGGGCGAAGGTCTGGAGGATGAGCCAATCCCGGATTCGGGTGCGGGATGAGCCCATTTCCAGGGGAGCCCGAAGCAGCTTGTCCATGTCGTCCCGCGTGATATAGATGGGCAACACACGTTTCTTCTTGGGCACCTGGACGGCCAGGGCCGGGTTTTTCTCGATGTAGTCCTGGGTCTGGCAGAACTTGAAGAAACTTTTCAGGCTGTGGATCCGGCGGCGAATGCTGTTCGGAGAGAAACCGAGATCTTCAGCCATGTACAGGATGAACTCGCGAATTATGGGTGTTGTCACGTTTTCGAGTTCTGGGTCGATACCTTTCTTCTCCAGGAAGTCGAGGAAGTGTCGGAAATCAGTTCTATAACTTTTGATGGTGAGTTTTGAATAATCCCGTTCGAGGCGCAGATACGACAGGAATTTTTTGTGGCAGTCTTCGAGGTGCATAGAAGTCCATCCCCCATTTATGGCACGTAACCCGTGCCAGATTTGGAGGAGGGATAAGTTAAAAGGAACACATTTTACCGAAATCGGAAGTTTTACAAGGTGGCAGAAGCCTTGCAGGACAAGGGATCATCGACTAGAGTTCGTATAGCTCGGCTTATAGGTTGCCTTTCCGCGACCCAGAACCCACAGGGGATTTTTCCCTGTGGGTTTTCAACTTATGGAAACTTTGTACTGAACCCCCTGGATACTTATGGAGACTTTGTCCGGAGACCATCGTCCTCGACTTCTCCATCCTCGGGGTTATTGTGCTCCAAAATGCCCATTTTGGCAAGGGTGTTATAGGCTGTTGCGGCGGTTGGTTATCAGTGGGGTTATAGGTTTGTGAATTTTTTTGAATGGCCTTCCTTGACTTGATTTTGCGGAGAGTCTTTTTCTAGGATTTGCAGCACCGGGCGATAAGTCCGAATATGCGTTTCCTAAGGGGGCTGATCCAATGGACATTAACCTCTGGACTCAGATGGTCGAGTTCCTCTCTTCTACTCAAGATGAGTGGCAGGATACAGAGGGGGGCCTAACGGTTCATAAAGCCATATCGATGGCGGTCAACGCATGGAAAGCCAAGGGCAAAGCTAAACATACCATCGACACCTATCGGCGACATCTCAAGGATTTTGCCGAGTTTACCGATATAGCCTTGCTGTTACTGCTAAGCTATAATGGCGAGAATTAGACGGGATAAGTTGACCCGATGTTGACGGATTTGCCGACCAAAGTAGGGAGATTCTCCTGCACTTTTGATGACGTATGACTTGCAACCTGGCCTCACAACCAATTTCGACAATCTTTGCTTGCAGGAAGTGATATGGTAGTGTCCTCGCTAGAGGTGTAATTTCGCCAAGTGCCTCTACCGTGACAGCAGTCATTGGTGTAGCACGGACGTTGGTACCCATAGGGTCGAGTTGACCGTGAGCTTGGTCATGGACTCCAGGCTGTAATACCGTGTGTAGCCCATCAGCTCGGCGCATGCGATGATTCTCCCAGAAAGCGCGGCCGCCTGGTGCCGCCGCTCATCACATTCAGCCCGATCAATTGTACTATTGGTTGCGCAAACTGCGAACCAACGAAAAACCCCAAAACCCCAGCCTTTCAGTGTTCCCCCAGTGGCTCCCGGTCGAGATCGACGAAAAGCCGATCGACTTGGAGACACCTTTGCTGATCCGGGTCAACCATGTCGTCGTTGAGGTCAGATCCGGCTGTCAGTCCGAATGGCTCGCAGACGTCGTGCGGGCATTGACGGCACAATGTTAGACAATCCGGTACAACGGGGCTATCTCGCGTGTGGAAACACTGACATGCGCAAATCCATCGACGGGCTCGCCGTGTTGGTCAAAGAACAGTTCGAACTGGCGGATCGACCCCTCTTTTTGGGCAGTTTGACCTCCTTGCTTTTGCTTACGCAGTGATACGTGGTGGGTTTTGCTCCATGATTCACATCCTATCGCCCGGAGCGGCAAATTCGAACACAATATGGAAACAGCATGCCGGTCCGGATATAATGAATCCAGAAAAACCGGGGAGTGAACCGGATGGAGTTGCTCAGTCCGAGGGTCGATTTTGTCTTCAAGCGGATTTTCGGCACCGAGGAAAACAAAGACATCCTGGTTAGTTTTCTCAACGCGGTGTTTGAAGATTCCGGCCAGCCACTGGTCGACGATGTGGAAATTCTGGACCCTTTTTTGCACAAGGATGCACTGCTGGATAAGGAATCGGTATTGGATGTCAAGGCTCGGACTGAATCGGGTATGCTTGTTGATGTGGAAGTGCAGTTGTGGAATCGGAAGGATATTGAAAAACGCACTTTGTACTACTGGGCAAAACTGTTTGAGGGCCAGCTGAGTGAAGGCCACAGCTACTGGGAGTTGCACAAGGCGGTCACGATCAATGTGGTGGATTTCGACTGCATTCCAACAGACCAGTACCACTCGACATTTCATCTGCGCGAGGACCGAACGGGAATTTCTTTTTCGGATCTGGAAGAGATTCATTTCGTGGAACTGCGCAAGCTGAAGGAACAGTCGGTGGGCCTGGAACGGCGGTTGGTACGCTGGATGCTATTTTTCATAGCAAAATCCAGAGAGCAACTGGAGGAATTGGCGGAGATGGACCCGGCGATCAAGAAGGCGAAGACGACGCTGGAGTTTCTCAGTCAGGACGAGGAAGCGCGGAGGCTGTACGAGCAGCGGCTGAAGTGGAAAATGACCTATGAAGCGGAAATTCACGGGGCGAGGGAAGAAGGAAGGGAAGAAGGAAAGCGGCACGCAAAACAAGAGGTGGCCAAAAGACTTTTGCGGATGGGTCTGACCGTCGAACAAGTGGCGGAAGGTACCGGTCTGAGCCGGGAAGAAATCGCCGCCATTCAGAAAGAGGTCGAGTGAGGGTTGGGGCCATGGAGTGCTGTTACCCATGAGCAATTAGGGGAATCGGCCAGGGACGGACTTGGCGATCATGAAGACTAACCACAGTGACTAATTCCGGTCAGACACAAAAAGTGGGAAATCAGAAAAATACAATCACATGGATATCATCTTCCTATATATTGCATAACAAATTCAAACGCTTTGTTCGCAGCAAATGCTGTTTTTGGATACATTCATACCTAGATCCCTATACGGCTAGGTCGGCACAAACAGAAGAAGGAAAATGGGTTAGTGTTTCGGGGGGTGGAGGGTATTTCACGACCTGTGCTTCGGCTTCCGTACCGGTGGTGGGATTATGCGGTTCTTGCTATAGGCGCAGGGATAGCAGTCATTGAACTTGTCTACACAATTGTTTACTGGAGTCACTTGCCGTCCAAGGTGCCTACGCATTTCGGTGTCTTTGGTACACCGGATGCATGGGGGAGTCGAGATCATGTTTTCGTCCTACCGATCGTGACGATTGTAATGTATGTTGGTACACTTTTTCTCACCCGTATTCCACATTATTTCAATTACCCGACTGCAGTGACTTCAGAGAATGCTCCTGCGGTTTATGCCTTGGGTCGTTTGCTCGTCGAGATAATTACTGGAATGGAACTCCCTATACTTTTGTTTGTACTGCAGCGCGGAATGATTCGGGCAGCTCTGGGAGTTCAAACCGGCTTAGGCAGTTTTCTTATCCTCGTCGTTGCTCTATTGGGTGTAATAACCATAGTAGCCTTTATTCCGATGTTCCTGCGAGCAGGTCGCGGAAGGTAGAGAGAGTTGCTTTGAGGTCGGTCGCCTGAGCACACAATTGTCTTGGTTGGAAAAAAATCTCGCCTCGCTCAGTCGAGAGGACAGGCTGGCTCTCATCGACTTCCAAGAACGTGAACTCCCGCTCGCCGTTCAGGCCGAGCTTCTGGGCTTAAATCGGTCCAGCCTGTACTACAGGCCGGTCGGACCATCCGAGGAGGAGGTGAGGCTCAAACACCGGATTGACCAAATCTACACGGAGCATCCGTTCTACGGTTCCCGACGCATCACAGCCATTTTACGCAGCGAACATTGGACCGTCAATCGAAAGGCCGTCCAGCGTCATATGCGGGAGATGGGGATTGCCGGCATCACTCCGGGTCCCAATTTGAGCCGGCGCGCCCAGGCACACCGGGTGTATCCCTACCTGTTGCGCGGCTTGAAGATCGAGCGTCCGAATCAGGTCTGGGGCATCGACATCACGTATATCCGCATGGCGCATGGCTGGATGTATCTGGTGGCGATCCTGGACTGGTACTCCCGTTACGTGGTCAGCTATGAGCTGGATCAAACCCTGCATATGGATTTTGTTCTGAAGGCCTTGGATCAGGCCCTCGGGCAGTGGACGCCAGAGATCATGAATAGCGACCAGGGAAGTCACTTTACCAGCCCGAAGTACACGGACGTGCTGCTAAATCATGGGATTCAGATCAGCATGGACGGTCGGGGTCGAGCCCTCGACAATATCTTCACCGAGCGCCTGTGGCGGAGTCTCAAGCAGGAAGAGGTGTATCTTCACGACTACCAAACGCCGAAACAGGCTCGGGAAGGGATCGCCAGATACCTGGAGTTCTACAACCACAGGCGTCCGCACCAGTCCCTGGGATACGTGACGCCGGCCTCTGTGCACGGGCTCTAGAGGGGGCCCCTCCACCGAGGGGGGCCTTCTGCCAGGAGTGGGCACGAAAGACTAGGGGGTGCCCCTCCACCAGAATGATCGAGGGATGATCCAGAAATGGAAAACAGGTCCGGCGTCCATATCCAAATTCAGGAATCCCAACACACTTTAAAAAGGGCCAAAAAAATGTCTTGACAATGGGGTCCACCTCAACCGTCGGGGACATGTCCCTTGCTGCCGGCGGCCGACTGAATCAGGCTGCGAAATGGGATCAACGAAACATCTTCACCAAGGTACCGCTGCGGGTGGTATTTATAAGCCCATTCGTTGAATCACATTCTCGACTACCTCGGCAACTCTTTCGCGCTGAGGACCTTCGTGAAACCATCCATAGTGATCCGTCGAGATGCGACAGCTCGACCCTGTCA
>NZ_JAILZZ010000019.1:0-47187 GCF_023512215.1 Kyrpidia sp.
ACACCGGGAGCTTCGCCTGGGTGGTGACCGGGTCGGCGACCACCAACGCGCTGATCGAGGTGGCAATCAAGTACAGCACGAGCACGACCTTCAAGGACGTGAGCGACGCCACCTTCAGGATCGAGGATCTGGTCTTCACCTACGCCGAAGAGACGTTCAACTTCCCGGACGCCAAGACGCCGTTTGGCCTGAGCCTGGTTGTCTGCAAGGTCGGCCCGCACGACCCGTCCGAGGTGCAGAAGTACCTTTACAAGTACATCTACACGCTCAGGAACAAAGACCTTGATGGGAAGTTCCCCATCAATTACATCTTCGGGTTTACGGTCTCCAACTGCCGCGAATCGTTCCTGGCGCTTAAACCGAAGAAGAAGGACCAGTCCGAGGATTCCACCTGGTCGCCGAACACCTGGCAGGCGCCGCGGACGGATGCGATCCAGTGGAGCACCAGCGCGACCCAGGCGGTCCAGAACGGCATCAGTCCCAGCAAGGAGCTGCTGGTCTTCTGTGTCTACACGAACCGCAAGCCGGTGCTGAGCACCTTCTTCGTCAACGGGCTCTACTTCGTGGATCAGTCCAGCTATGGCAACGCCCGCTCCCAAACGTTCCAGTACTGGACGCCGGGGTGTCCCGAGGGCGGTGGAGACGAGGGTGGCTGCGTGCACGAGTTCAAGCTGGCGCAGGTCTATACCGTCAACAGCTACGCTGAGGGGCCATTTGGGACGATGAGCTGCTGGAAGGGCGCACACGCGACACCGATCCCGGCGGCGAAGCTGGCGATCCCGGGCGTCTTCTGCCTGGCGACGAAATCGGACGGCACGTTCGACTGGGAGGCGTTCATCAGCGGCTTCAAGGGGACGGGCGACGACTCCTGTTGCGAGTATCCGGTCGTTCAGTACATCGATCTCCTCAAGGTGTCGCCGCCTTCGCAAAAGTGCCCGATCTTCGGCGGCTACAAGGTGTATCAGACCGGCACACCCAAGAACGTCAAAGGGATCCGCACTTGGTGGCCGCTAGCGTACACGATGCCCGGCACAACCTTCACCCTGACCCTGAAGGGCATGTGTCAGGACGGCAACAAAAAGAAGCCGTACAAGGAGGTCTACAAGTGGACGGTCGTGGCGAACCCGGACACGTTCGACCTCCTGATCGATCTCTTCCATACCAACTCGTTGGGCGAGTTGGAGGTGCCCAGCATTGTTGGCGAGGATACCTACGCAGCGCTCAAGAAGTGCGCGGCGAAGCTGAAGCAGGCGGTGGACGCCTTTATCCGGGAGACCCAGCGCACGGTGACCGGAGAGGTGAAGGTGAAACTGTTCAAAGGTCAGTTCCAGGCGGTGGCCCGGAGATCGCCGGTGTCGCTGTATGATTTTAAATTGGCGACCTACAACCCCGAGGATGCCTTTGATCATCATGCGGCGGAGGGATTCATCAAATTGTGGGGCTTGCCCACCAAAGTGTACGCTCAGGTGCACCGGGGGTCGGCGGCCGGTGTGGAAGGTGCCGCATCGGCGGGGGCGCCTGTAGCCCCGGGGGCCGAGAAGGCGGGGGAGACGGTCCGGTGAAGCTTTGGGGCGGACGGTTTACGAAACCCACGAACGAGTTGGTGGAGGCCTACACGGCCTCCATCGGTTTTGACCGGCGTCTTGCGAAAGAAGACCTGGAAGGCAGCCTGGCCCATGTGAAAATGCTCGGCCGGTGTGGCATTGTCCCCCAAGAAGACGTGGAGAAGATCGCCGAAGGGCTTGAGGAACTCCGGCGCCGCCTGGAGGCCGGAACTCTGGAGTTCGACGTGGCCCAGGAAGATGTCCATATGAACCTGGAGAAACACCTGATCGATCTCATCGGGCCGGTGGGCGGCAAGCTGCACACCGGCCGGAGCCGGAACGATCAGGTGGCGTTGGATATGCATCTCTACCTGCGCCGGGAGATCGACGAGATCATCGAGCTCATCGTCGATCTCCAGCGGGCCCTGGTGGAGACGGCGCATAAATACTTGGATGTGATCCTCCCCGGCTACACTCATCTCCAGCGGGCCCAGCCGGTTCTTCTGGCCCACCACTTGGCGGCGTATTTTTGGATGTTTGCCCGGGACGCGGAGCGACTGCGGGATGCGCGCAAGCGGGTGGACATGATGCCGCTCGGGGCGGGCGCCCTGGCCGGTACGACGTTTCCGATCGACCGGGAATCCGTCGCCCGGGAACTGGGGTTCGGGCGATTGTACGAAAACAGCATGGACGCCGTGAGCGATCGGGATTTCATTCTCGAGTTTCTGGCGGCGGCGGCGATCCTCATGGTCCACTTGTCCCGGATGAGCGAGGAGTTCATTCTGTGGTCGTCGACGGAGTTCGGGTTTATCGAACTGGACGACGCTTATTGCACGGGGTCGAGCATCATGCCCCAAAAGAAAAACCCCGATGTACCGGAGTTGGTTCGGGGAAAGACGGGCCGGGTGGTGGGCCATCTGGTCGGCTTGCTGACGGTGATGAAGGGGCTGCCGCTCGCCTACAACAAAGATTTACAGGAAGACAAAGAAGGCATGTTCGACACCGTGGACACCCTGAAAGGCGCCCTGGCGCTGTTCAGCGGCTTGGTCCGCACCCTGGAGGTGCGCCGGGAGCGGTTGGCCCGGGCGGTGGCGGAGGATTTCTCGGGTGCCACCGATCTCGCCGATTATCTCGTGCGCAAAGGGTTGCCGTTTCGCCAGGCTCATGAGGTGATCGGCAAGCTGGTGCTCCACTGTGTTCAGCGGTCCTGCTTCCTGGGCGACCTCAGCCTGGAGGAGTACCGGGAGTTTTCACCGCTTTTCGACGAGGACGTTTTCCAGGCGCTGGACCCCCGCCGTGTGGTGGACGCCCGGAATGTTCGGGGCGGCACCGGAACCGGGGCCGTGAAGGCACAGCTGGAGCGAGCCGCCAGGTGGCTGGAGGACTGGTCGGAAGGTTCGGATACCGGGGCGGATCCTGAGCCGGGGGACGCCCGATCGAGCGCCGAACCCGCAGCGGGGGGCAACCAAGAGGAAGGGTCGTGACGGTGAAGGAAGAAGGGCCGGCACCGGCGGGGGTGTCCGTGGAACCCAGGGGTTCCGCAGACGCCCTTTTTTGGTGTCGGCTCATGTCCGTTATGAAATCAACCCAACAGGTTTAAAATGTAAAATCTCCGACAATCAGGAGAATCGGAAGAATGACCAAGGAGACGACGGCGAACAGACCGGCGAACACTCCGATGGCGATGGAACGCATTGCTTTCATGTCCACACCTTCTTCCGGCGTTTGACATGATTTTGTCACAAAATGAGGGGTTTGTAAAGCAGGAAATTGCTAGACGGGAAGGTGGCGAAGATGCCGATGTTCGGCCCGAAAGGGTGAGCCCTTGAAACGGCACACCCGGGCGGGCCAGGGCGAATCCGGGGCGAAAACGGGCATTTATTTCGAGCCGGCAGTACCGGTATGATAGATCTAGCGACAAAGCGTCGTAAGGTGAGAGGAGGAGCGTGAACGAGATGGGTCACAGTTCGGTCAAGAAAGGGGTTTTCGTGTCTCTGGGGGTGGCGGCTCTCTTGGCTGGCCCGGTGGTGCCCGCTGTGGCGGCGGGGGCCGTGCCGATTGTACCCGGGGGCCCCGGGGGACCCGGCCTTCCGGTGAGCGGCACACCCGGCGGCGTGGCCTCGACCCCCGGTGGCGGCGTGGTCCAAGCACCGCCGAAAGATGCTCGGGTTTCCATCGATGCGGCAAAACAGAAAGTGATGGATGCGTTCGGATTTCGCGTTACGCCGGACATGACGTTTAATTATTCGTTCATGTCCGGGGCGCCGGACGGCAGACGCCGCTGGAACCTCAGTTGGCAGACCCCTCCCTTTCAAGGGGGGCCGGGCGACAGCTACAATGCCTCGGTGGACGCGGACAGCGGTGCGATCCTGTCTTATCAGCATTGGAAGGGCAAAGATCAAGCGTTTCCACCGACCGTGACCCAGGAACAGGCCCGGGAAACGGCCCTCGACCTCGTCAAAAAACTGCAGCCGGTGGAATCCCAGCAGATTACCGCCTGGCCGGTTCAGGAGGCCATGGGGCCGCAGGGCTTGTTGGGGTTTGTCTTTGCCTTTGCCCGGGTGCAGGACGGGGTGCCGTTTCCGTCCAACGGTTTTCGAGTGATGATCAGCCCGGACGGCCAGGTGAGCTCGTACGATTTTGTGTGGTCGACGAATGTCCTGTTTCCGGGCAGCAAGCCGGCGCTGGGCGAGGGGCAGGCTCAGGCGACGTTGGCCAACACCCTGCGGGTGAGCGCTCATTACATACCGGATCCCAGTAAATGGGCGGGGGTGGCTCAGGTGCGCATGGTGTATCAGGCCAATGTTGCGGCCTCCACCATCACGCCGGGCCTGGGCTATGCCCCGGTGGGCCCGATGGTCTTGGATGCGTCGAGCGCCCAGTGGATCGATGGCAACGGGAACTCGCTTTCGGTACCCGACGCTCCGACCCCGACCCCGCTGATGCCGGGCGGCCCCGAGGTTCCCACATTCTTCAGCAAGCCCCTCGATGAAAGCGCAGCCGAGCGCATTGCCCGCTCGCTCTCCGAGCTTTCGACTTCAGCCACCCTGGTCACCAGCAATCTCAACGACGGCGGCCGGGGCCAGCATCCCACGTGGACCTTCACCTTTACGGAACCGGATAACACGTCGGTGAACGTGGGCGTCGATGCCATGAGCGGCGAGGTCGTTTCATTCAACACCGGGCGCCCGATACCGATGAATGAGAAGAGTGCGGCGGGTCCCCCGGCGGTGACTGCGGACCAGGCGCGGCGGGTGGCGCTCGACTTCTTGAAACGTGTATTGCCGAACCGGCTTGGGGCCCTGGCCGTACCCGAGAACCAGCCTGAGGACGGACCGATCCTCTTCAACAAATCGATGGCGGGACCCATGATTCCGGCCGGGCCGGCGATCGTCAAACCTCCGATTGCCCAGAATTACGTGGTCAATGCCCTCCACCTCCACCACGGGGTGATCGACGATCTCTCTAACGTCAGCGTTTCTGTGGACAAAACCACCGGGCAGGTCACGAACTACTATGCCCGGTTTGCCGACGATCCAGGAATGGGCATCAATTATCCGGAAGGACAGCCCAAACCGAGCGAGCAGGCCAGGGAGGCCTATCTGAACGCGATCCACATGACCCTGGCCTATGTCCAGTTGATGCAACCGAACAGCGGCGAGCCCGGCCCGGTGCGCTTGGTTTACTTGCCGGTCAGCGACGCGCCGCTCATCGGATGGGATGCCCTTACAGGCCAGTGGATCCAGCCGTTCGGCGCACAGCCCGGCAACGTAAACCTGGATGAGATCCGCGGCCACTGGGCGGAAAAGGAACTGAGCGCTCTTTTTCAAGCGGGGATTATGCAGCCCGTGAACGGAAAGATCGCGCCGGATCAACCCATCACCCGGGGGGATTTTGTGGCGGCGTTGATGCGGGCGGTCTCTCCTTACGGCGGCCCGATCCCGGATATGCCGAGTTTTGAGGATGTTCCTTCCAACCACCCGGATTACCCCTATATTGAGTGGGCGTTGCAGCGGGGATGGATCGACGCCGGGAAGCAGTTTCATCCGGACGAACCGCTGACCCGGATCGCCATGGCCGACATCCTGGTTCGGGAACAGGGTTATCAGGATTTGACAAAAGTTACGGGGATTTTTCAGAATCCCTATTCCGATATGAGCGGCCGATCCGATCGCGAGTTGGCCGATGCCGCGGTGGTGACGGGGCTCGGACTCATGCGGGGGTCCGACGGCAAGTTCCTCCCGGACGATCCGGCCAGCCGAGCCCAGGCGGCGGTGGTGCTGTATCGCTTATTGGAATTGAAATAGCAGGGAGTGGCCCGGGGGTCGACGGATACCCGGGCTTTTATGTGTACCTGTAACGGAACACTTCAAAAATACAGATAGTCATGTATAATGAAGAATAATGACCGAGGAGGTCGAAAGATATGTACGGCACCATGATGGATACCCCCCTTTTGTTGACGTCGTTTCTGGAGCATGCCGGGATCTATTTCGGGGATGTAGAAATCGTGTCGAGGAGACCAGACAAGTCGTATCACCGGTATCGTTACCGGGATTTCTACCACCGGAGCCGGCAGTTAGCCGAAGCGTTACAAAGAGCGGGACTGCGGCGGGGTGACCGGGTGGCGACGTTGATGTGGAACCATTACGCCCATTTGGAGGCGTATTTTGGTATACCCGCCGCGGGAGGGGTGCTGCACACGTTAAATCTGCGGCTGCATCCCGACGACATCGCCTACATTATGAACCATGCGGAAGACCGGTTCCTTCTCGTGGACGACGTCCTAGTACCCTTGTTCGAACAAGTCAAGGATCGGGTTGGGGTGGAACGGGTTTTCGTGGTTCCCCTAAGTCGCCAAAAGATTCCGGATGGTTACGAGAGCTATGAGGAGTTTTTGGCGACGGCAAGTGGGGATTTTCAATATCCGGATTTGGATGAACGCGAGGCGGCGGGGATGTGCTACACCTCCGGGACCACGGGGAAACCGAAGGGGGTCGTATACTCCCACCGGGCGCTGGTCCTTCATTCTCTGGCCAGCGCTATGGCGGGGGCTGTGGGCATAGCCCAAGAAGATACCGTGACTCCGGTGGTGCCGATGTTCCACGCCAACGCCTGGGGACTGCCTTTTACCTCGGTGATGGTGGGGGCCAAGCAAGTTTTTCCGGGTCCCCATCTTGATCCGGTGAGCCTGCTTGAGCTCTACGAGGCGGAGCAGGTGACGGTGACGGCCGGAGTGCCGACGATTTGGCTGGGGATCGTGCAAGAATTGGAGCGGGAACCGGAGAGATGGAGGCTTCAGCCCATGCGCATGTTGGTGGGCGGGGCGGCGGCGCCGGAGGGGATGATCCGGGCTTTCGACCGTTTCGGGCTCAAGGTGGTGCACGGCTGGGGAATGACCGAAACGAGCCCGGTGGCGACCCTGGGCCATGTAAAATCCACGTTGTCACACTTCAGCGAGGATGAACGATACGCCTTTCGGGCGAAACAAGGCTATGCCCTTCCGTTGCTCGATCTGCGGATCGTGGGCGAACACGGCGTGGCGCCTTGGGATGGCCAGACGATGGGCGAGCTCCAGATCCGGGGGCCTTGGGTGGCGGCGTCTTATTACAATCGCCCGGAGAGCGCCGACAGTTTTACCGAGGACGGCTGGTTCCGCACCGGGGACATCGCCGTCATCGATCCGGAAGGGTATGTGAAGATCACCGACCGGGCCAAGGATTTGATCAAATCCGGCGGCGAGTGGATCAGCTCTCTCGACCTGGAGAATGCCCTCATGGGCCATCCGGCGGTGGCCGAAGCAGCGGTCTTCGCGGTTCCCCATCCAAAATGGCAGGAGCGCCCCGTGGCGGCGGTTGTGTTGAAGCGGGGGGCCGACGCAGGGGAGGAAGAACTGCGGGAATACTTGGCGGCCCGATTTGCGAAATGGTGGCTGCCGGACGGCTTTGTGTTTTTGGATGAGATTCCGAGGACTTCAGCGGGGAAGTTCCTGAAGTCGAAATTAAGGGAACAATTTAAGGATTGGTATCCCCGAAACGTGCCGGACGCGGCGCAATGATTGTGGTGGCCTTAGTTGTCCCGGCGGGGGCGAGCGATGTTGGTGACCACAAAGTTGAGGAGTATGGCGCCGTAAAACACGTTGATGAGGTGGCCGATCACCATTTCGAGTTGGACGAACAGCTTCAAAAGGCGCCCCTGGGGAATGATGTCCCCGTAGCCAATGGTAAAAAAGGTCACCGAGCTAAAATAGACCGTGTCCCAAGGGTCGATGGTTTCTCCGGTGCTGAAATAGGTCATGTTGTTTGGCGTGAAAGAGATGAGATCGTTGTAAATCTGGCCAAAGGTCAGGATGGTGACGATCACAATCACGACGTAGAGCACCGGGATGACGAGAATCCGGAGCCTGTACAAGGTCAGATCAAGGCGGAACAACAGCCCGGCCCAAGGATGTTCCGCCAGGGGACGAGGGCGCCGCTGTAAACTGATTTTGTAAGCGTAATAAATCATGAGGACCAACAGTTCCACGTACATTATTGAGCTGAGGATGAGCAGCAGTCCGGTGGACGAGAAGTTGGCAGCGGCGTCAGAAAAGAGTCGGCTTCCGTTGAGATGGAGCAACAGGACCACATGAACGGCGGACAGGCCCATGGACAGGGGCCAGTTGTGGTACGCGACCACCGCCAGCCCCAGCGCCCAAAACCCGATGATCAGCGCCCCCAACCCCGCCCGAAACGGAATGACGGCCACGACCGGCGTGAGGGAGAGCAACAGCACCGCCGTCAGAAGCAGTGTGCCCACCGTTTTGACGAAAATGGAAGATGTCCGTATGGTTTGCCACGCCTCGCCGAACACGCCGGCGGTCTCGTTGCCCCGTCGCTTTGGTCCGCTCTCGCCGTCCACAACCGTTCCTCCTGCGGGCGCGTTCTCCGCGCTGATCACTTTGTCATGTCAAAATATAGACCAATTTACACCGGGCGGCAATGGGTCTTTCGGTGGAATCGGGGACGAAGGCACAAATATCCATCGATCAGGATCACGAGGACGGCGGCCTCGAAGCAGGGCGTTGCCGAAGAGAGAGTGGCGCTCGAGTTCAATGACCATAGATGTTGATCAAGCGACCGCCAGATTTCGAGAGATCGCCGGCGAGCGTGTAGGCTAAAGCAGAATCTAACATACATTGTAAGATATATTCTTGACGGATGAACGGAATCTTTCTATCATGGAAGCAGTTGATTCGCAGTGACCCATGGGGGATAGGGTTGGGGAAAGGAGGGGGCGGAATGCACCTGACGGAGCGGGAAAAGGAAAAGCTGCTCGTGGTGGTGGCCGCGGATCTGGCCCGGCGCCGCCGAAGCCGAGGGCTCAAGCTCAACTATCCCGAGGCGGTGGCCATTCTCACCCACGAAATTCTCGAAGGGGCCCGGGACGGAAAATCGGTGGCGGAGTTGATGCAGTGGGGCCGGACGCTGCTCACCGAGGACGACGTCATGGAAGGCGTGGCGGACATGATCGAAGAGGTCCAGGTCGAGGCCACCTTTCCGGACGGGACGAAGTTGGTGACGGTTCACCGGCCGATTCAGCCCAAGGCAAAGCCGGGCGGGGACGCCGATCGGGGCGACGCGGACCCCGGTGCGGGCGATGGGGGCGCGGTGACTGGGGAAGGGGCGGCGATACGATGAATCCGGGGGAATTGTTCCTGCGTCCCGACGTCATCCGGATCAACGAGGGGCGGCGGATGGTGACGATCACCGTGGTCCATCGGGGCGATCGCCCCATCCAGGTGGGGTCGCATTTTCATTTTTACGAAGTGAACGAGGCGCTCGATTTCGATCGGGAAAAAGCCCGGGGAATGCGGCTGAATATCCCCGCCGGGACGGCGGTGCGTTTCGAGCCCGGGGAGGAGAAACAGGTGACCCTGGTGGAATTCGGCGGGACCCGGGAGGTGTACGGCCATCGCGGGCGTGTGAACGGTCCTGCCGGGGGAGCCGACGGCTCCCCGACCCCGGGAGGGGGGCTGGTGATGACCCGGGAGGCGTATGCGGGGATGTTCGGACCCACGGTCGGTGATCGGGTTCGTTTGGCCGATACCGAGTTGGTCGTCGAAGTGGAAAAAGATTTTACCGTGTACGGCGATGAATGCAAGTTTGGCGGGGGGAAGGTGCTGCGGGACGGGATGGGACAGTCGGCCAGGGCGCTCCGCCGGGACGGCGTCCTCGATCTCGTGATCACCAACGCCCTGGTCATCGACCACTGGGGCATTGTCAAAGGGGACATCGGGATCAAAAACGGGCGGATCGTCGGAGTGGGAAAGGCGGGGAACCCGGACACCATGGACGGGGTGCGCCCGGACATGATTGTCGGCGCTTCCACTGAAGTGGTGGCGGGGGAAGGGTGCATCGTCACTGCGGGCGGGATTGACACCCACATCCATTTCATTTGTCCGCAACAAGTGGAGGTCGCCCTGGCTTCGGGAATCACGACGATGATCGGAGGCGGGACCGGGCCGGCCACGGGCACCAATGCCACCACCTGTACCCCGGGGGCGTGGAACATTCATCGCATGCTGGAAGCGGCGGAGGGTTTCCCCGTCAATCTCGGCTTTCTAGGCAAAGGCAACGCCTCGACCGAGGCCGCCTTGGACGAGCAGATCCTGGCCGGGGCGGCCGGGCTGAAGCTTCACGAGGATTGGGGATCCACCCCGGCGGCCATCGACGCGTGCCTTCGGGCGGCGGACCGGCATGACGTGCAGGTGGCGATCCATACAGACACCTTGAACGAGGCGGGGTTTGTGGAGACGACCATTGCGGCCATCGCCGGGCGGACGATTCACACGTATCACACCGAAGGGGCCGGCGGCGGCCACGCTCCGGACATCATTCGCCTGGCGGGCGAGGCGAATGTCCTGCCGTCCTCGACGAATCCCACCCGGCCGTTTACGGTGAACACCATCGATGAACACCTGGATATGCTCATGGTCTGCCACCATTTGGACAGCCGGATTCCCGAAGATGTGGCTTTTGCCGATTCGCGCATTCGCCCGGAGACCATCGCGGCCGAGGATATTCTTCACGACATCGGAGCGCTGAGCATGATGAGCTCCGACTCCCAGGCCATGGGAAGGGTGGGCGAGGTGATTCTCCGGACCTGGCAGACGGCGGACAAAATGAAGCGACAGAGGGGCCGCCTTCCGGAAGAACGGGGCGACAACGACAATGAGCGGGTGAAGCGTTACATTGCGAAATACACCATCAACCCGGCCATCACCCACGGGATCGCCGATTACGTGGGTTCGGTGGAACCGGGCAAATGGGCGGATCTCGTGCTTTGGAAACCGGCTTTTTTCGGGGTGAAACCGGAACTGGTGATCAAAGGCGGGATGATCGTCCATGCCGCCATGGGAGATGCGGGTGCGTCGATTCCCACGCCCCAGCCGGTGTTCGGCCGGCCGATGTTCGCGGCGTTCGGGGCGGCCGCCCCGGGTCGATGTTTTACCTTCGTGTCCAGAGCGGCTTGGGAGGCGGGCATTCGGGATCGGTTGGGATTGCGCCGGGAGGTGGTTCCGGTGAAGAACTGTCGAAACCTAGGAAAAAAGGACATGGTGAACAACTCCGCCACGCCCCGGATCGAGGTGAATCCGGAAACCTATCAGGTTTGGGTGGACGGTGTCCTGGCGGCGTGTGAACCGATCCGGACCGTCTCCATGGGTCAGCGGTATTTTCTTTTTTGAAGGGGGACGGGCAATGCGTCTCGATCTGCGGGGGCTGCCTCTGTTGGATTCCGCGTTTCCCACCGGCGCGTTCGCCCACTCGTTCGGCCTGGAGACCGCGGTGCGGGAAGGCCGCGTGTCCGGTCCGGGGGAGCTGCGCAGATGGCTGGAGGCGTCGGTGTGGGCGGGAACCGGTCGGACCGACGGGGTGGGGGTGTTTTGTGCCCACGCCGTCGTGTCGGGAGGCGGACTCACCTCCCCGGGCTCGCTCGGAGAGGAGCGTCTCCAGGAGGTGGACCGGCGTCTCACTCTCATCCGGCTGGCGCGGGAATCCCGGGAAGGGAGTGTGAAGATCGGCCGGCGGTATGTTCGACTGGCGGAAGCGGTGTACCCGGAAGCCGGCATCGAAAGGTACCGGAGATGGATTGAAGAAGGGGGGTGCTTCGGCCAGGCCCCGGTGGTCCACGGATGGTTGTGGGCGCATCTCGGCGGAGGGGCCGAGGACGCCGTGGCGGGGTATCTGTATGCCGGGGTGGTCGGGGTGGTCCAATGCGCGCTGCGCCTGTCGGTGGTGGGCCAGACCGACGCCCAGAGGACGATTCGGGATCTTTTGCCCGATGTGGAGGCGGCGGCGGGGGAGATCGTGCGGCTCCGTCCGGAACCCTGGCAGATGGGGGCGGCGTGTGTGTTTCAAGAGGTGGCGGGAATTCGCCACGAGACGCTGTATTCCAGGCTGTTCATGTCGTGATCGGCCGGCGTCGTCTCCGGCCAGCGATCGCGCGGACAAGAAATCGAGTGAGACCAAGGAGGAAGAGTCCGTGTGTCAAGGTCATGATCATCATCATCACGAGTGGCGGCATCGGAGTTTTGCCGGCGGCAGGCCGATGCGGGTGGGGGTCGGAGGGCCGGTGGGATCCGGAAAGACGGCTTTGGTGGAAAAATTGTGCGCGGAGCTGAAAAATACCTACAGTGTGGCGGTCATTACAAATGATATTTATACGAAAGAGGATGCGGAGATTCTGGTCCGAACCGGCGTTCTTCCCGGGGAGCGCATCATTGGGGTGGAGACGGGAGGGTGTCCGCACACCGCCATCCGGGAGGACGCTTCGATGAACATGGATGCCGTAGAAGAATTGGAGAAGCGTTTTCCGGATCTGGATATGATTTTCATCGAGAGCGGCGGAGACAATCTCGCGGCGGCTTTCAGTCCGGAATTGGCCGATCTGTTCATTTACGTCATCGATGTGGCTCAGGGGGACAAAATTCCCCGGAAGGGCGGCCCAGGGGTGCGACAGTCGGACCTCCTGGTGATCAATAAGATCGACCTGGCTCCGTACGTCGGCGCGAGCCTGGATGTGATGGACCGGGATTCCCGGGCGATGCGGGGCGACCGGCCGTTCGTGTTCACGAATTTGATGAAAAATGTCGGGGTGGCGGATATCGCCCGCTGGCTGGCCGATCAGTATCACAGGGCCGAGGCGGCCGGCTGAGGATGGAGCGGCGGGTCCACGGAGTGTGGCGGGGGACGGCGGCGGTGCGCGGGGGCCGGACGGTGCTTGCCGACAGTTACCAACAGGCGCCGCTGAAGGTGGCGAAACCGTTCTACGCCGAGGACGGAACCATGGTGATTTACCTTATGGACGCGTCCCCGGGTCTTTTGGGCGGCGATCGGTACGAGATCGCGTGCGCCTTGGGTCCCGGGGCGCGCCTCTTTTTGACCACCCAATCGTCCTGCCGCCTCCACCCCGGGGCCGAAGAGGCGGAGAGCGTGCTCATTCAGCGGTTCCGGGTGGAACGGGGCGCCGTTTTGGAGTATTTTCCCGACCCGGTGGTGCCCTTTGCCGGGTCTCGCCACCGCGGAGAGACGGTGCTGGAAGTGGCTGCGGGAGGAGTCGCCTTGGTGGCGGAAACGGTGACGCCGGGGCGGTGGGGAATGGGGGAGGTGTTTCGGTTTGCGGACTTGCGCCTGCAAACGTCCATTTATTGCGATGGGGTGTGGACGGCGTGGGATTCGCTGTGGATAGAACCGGCCGGGATGCCGATGGGTACCGCCTGGGGGGAGTTTACCCACATGGCCACGCTGTGGGTGGTGTCCGATCAGTTGGGAGAGGAGGAAATCGAACTTCTTCGGGAAGTGACGGAGGCCGGTGAGGAGGAGATTTACGGTGGCGTGTCCCGCCTGGAGCGAGGGGGCTGCGTCCTTCGTGCCCTGAGCCGGTCGGTGCGGCCGTTGCAGGCATGGGTGTACCGTGTCAGGGAAGTTCTGCGGCCGCGTTTGATCGGCAGTCCGGCTTGGCCGGTGCGGAAGCCGTGAAGGGCGCGTAAAGAAGCGGCGATTTTTGGAGCAATTTTACGTTAGGTTAACTTGACATATAACGTTTCTTTTTGGTACAGTACAAATAAGCAAAGTTGCCATTTAGCTAACGCAACAATAAAGGCCTCGGCGGTGCCGGTTTTCCGGTGCCGACGACGATCTGCGGATACCCGAGAGGAGGATGGGGAGGATGGCGCAAGTGAAGACGCTGCGCGACTTGGAGCGCCAAAAGGACGAAGTGATGGAGATGTATCTGTTCGCTTCGCCGGAGGATCGGGTAAAGCTTTTGGTGCGCCACATGGAACTCCAGGAGAGCATCGACGAGTTGACGGCCGCCGGCGAGGCGAACCGGCCGAAGCCGGTCCGTCGGTGGCATCGCCGGCGCCGGGTATGGAACTACCTTTGATTCTATGGGGCTGAGACGGCGGGAAGACCGATCTGCACCTGGGTCCGCCCCGTCCGGCGGAGCGGGTGACGGCCCACCCGTAGAACCCAGGACGGGCTCACGGGTGCTGCGGGTGGCGGGTGGCTGCCCGGATGCGAGATGGGAAAAAACGACTGTGTCGATTCCTGTCCGATTTGGCGAATCGGACAGGAATTTTTATTTACAGTGTCGAATCTGGTTATGGATCATCCTCGCATCGGGCGGCGGACGCAGAGGGAGGGACATCGCCGGCATGATCGAGATGCACGATGTATGGAAGACGTACCCGAACGGTGCGACGGCCCTTCAAGGCATCGATATCCGGATCGACCGGGGGGAATTTGTATACGTGGTCGGACCGAGCGGCGCCGGAAAGTCGACCTTCGTCAAGTTGATGTACCGGGCGGAGAGGCCGACGAAAGGGCAGATTTTCGTGAACGGTTTCAATATCGACCGCATGAGGGAGCGGCGCATTCCTTATCTGCGCCGCCATATTGGCGTTGTGTTCCAGGACTTTAAATTGCTTCCACAGCTGACGGCGGCGGAAAACGTGGCCTTCGCCCTGGAAGTGATCGAGATGCCCCGGCGGCAGATTCGACGTCGAGTGGCGGATGTGATGGAGCTGGTGGGGCTGTCCCACAAGATGCACGCCCGGCCTAATGAGCTCTCCGGAGGGGAACAGCAGCGGGTGGCGGTGGCCCGGGCTCTGGTGAATAATCCGGTGGTGCTCATTGCGGACGAGCCCACGGGGAACCTGGATCCGGAAACGTCCTGGGAGATTCTCCGCTTGCTGGAAAAGATCAATGACCGCGGAACTACGGTGGTCATGGCGACGCACAACCGGGATATTGTGAACACCCGCAAAAAGCGCGTGATCGCCATTGAGCAAGGCCGGATCGTCCGTGACGAGGAGCGGGGGGTTTACGGATTATGAAGGTGCGTACCCTGGGTCGACATTGCCGCGAAGGCCTGCTGAACCTGGGGCGTAACGGGTGGATGACCGTCGCCTCGATCAGCGCCGTGGCGGTGACGTTGCTCATCCTGGGCGTGTTTGTGGTAATGGCCTGGAACGTCCAGAACCTGTCCAGGCAAGTGGAGCAGCAGGTGCAGATGAACGTGATTCTAAAAGACGGCACCACGCCGGAGCAGATCAAGGCGGTGCAACAGTGGCTGGTGGCCCGCCCGGATGTGGCGAAGGTGACCTTCGTGTCCAAGGAGCAGGGGCTGGCCAATTTGCGGGCGTCGCTCAAACAGGACAGCAATTTGCTCGATGGGCTGGATAAGCAAAATCCCCTGCCAGACAAATTCGTGGTGCAGGCAAAGGATCCGCGGATGACGGGACAGGTGGCGGCGGCCATCGAGAAGTTGCCCGAGGTGGACTCGGTGCGTTACGCCCGGGACATGGTGGAGCGGTTGTTCCAGGTGACCCGGATCGTCCGGGACATCGGTTTGATTTTCATCGTCGGGCTCTTGTTTACGGCCATGTTTCTCATCGCCAACACCATTAAACTGACGATTTTCGCCCGGAGGCGGGAGATCGAGATCATGAAACTGGTGGGCGCCACGAACGGGTTCATCCGTTGGCCATTTTTTGTAGAAGGGATCTTCCTCGGGGCACTGGGGGCACTGTTCCCCATCGTGGTCATCGTCGTCGCGTATCGATACCTCGTGGATGCCGTACCGAGCTTCTATTATTTTCAGTTGGTTCCTGCCCATCCCCTGCTTGAACAGATGGCGGCCCTGCTGTTGGGGGTGGGGGCTTTTATCGGGGTTTGGGGCAGCGTGGTATCGATGCGGCGCTTCCTGCGGGTGTGAGGAAAGGTAAAAAGTTTCCTCGGCTCGGGCTCCGCAGGGTGCGCCGGGACGGCCAGTGGCTCATGGAAGAAAACGGGCGAGCGCGGGCGGTTTGCCACGACTCCCGGAGCGACGGGGCGCCGGGTCGGGTGAACCGCCCGGATTGTCTGGATGCAGCTATTGTCTCGGCGGCTGAGATTGGCCAAGATACAAGGTAAGACGGTGTCGATGGGCGCCGTACATTGAGTCAGGGGTGGTGCTGCGTTCATGCAAGTTCGTTTTCGCAGTCTGGTCATCGCCGTGGTCCTGGCCCTGATCGTGGGGAGCGCCGGCACCTATGGAATTCTCCAGTGGCGGGGCGACCTGCTCAGTCCCGGGGTACCGTTGACGTCGGCGGACCGGGCTGAATTCGAAAAGTTGTTTCGTTCCTTTCAAACCTTGAAAGCGCAGTACTACCAACCGGTAGACGATGCAAAATTGGTGGACGGCGCCATCGGAGGCATGGTCCAGGCTCTGGGCGATCCCTTCTCCAGCTACATGGACCGATCGACGGCTCAACAGTTTCACGAATCGCTGGGGTCCTCTTTCGAGGGCATCGGCGCTGAGGTCAAATCGGAGAACGGGAAGATCGTCGTGGTGGCGCCGATCAAGGGTTCGCCGGCGGAAAAGGCAGGCCTTCGGGCCAACGACCAAATTCTGTCTGTGAACGGAAAAAGTCTCCAAGGCATGAACGTCAACGACGCGGTTTTGCTAATCCGCGGGAAAAAGGGCACTGTGGCGGATCTGGAGATCCAACGCCCAGGGGTGAAAGATGTCCTGCACATCAAAGTGGTACGCGACACCGTTCCCTTGACCACCGTGGATTCGTCCATGGTGGAGCCGGGAATCGGGCGAATCGCCATTACCCAGTTTAACGAGAACACCGGCAAGGAGTTCGACGATGCCCTCGCCAAGCTGCAGGCCCAGGGAATGCGCGGCTTGATCCTGGATTTGCGCGGGAATCCCGGGGGGTATCTGGAGGCGTGCCTGGAAATCGCCAATAAACTCATCCCGAACCACGGGATTATCGTTCAAGTGGTGGACCGGGCGGGGCGGAAGGACGTCCATCGTTCGACCCTGGACAGGGCGCCCTTTCCGGTGGTCGCCCTGATTGACGGCGGCAGCGCCAGTGCAGCGGAAATCCTCGCCGCGGCCCTGCAGGAGGCGGCCCACGATCCCCTGGTGGGACAAAAATCGTTCGGCAAGGGAACGGTCCAGACGGAGCTTGATTTTCCCGACGGCAGCAACATCAAGTACACCATGGCCAAATGGCTAACGCCGGATGGGAATTGGATTCACCAAAAGGGGCTCCAACCGAATTACCCGGTGACCCTGCCGTACTATTGGCAGTTGCCTCCGTTGTCCATTACAAGGCCGATAACTCCTGATAGTACCGACACCTCCGTGAAGATCATGCAAAATTTTCTCGAGGCGCTCGGGTACTCCCCGGGACGGACAGATGGGTATTTCAGTCCGCAGACCGCGGAGGCCTTGCGGGCGTTTCAGCAGGCGAAGGGGCTTTCGCCCACCGGCATCCTCGACCCGGATACGGCTATGGCTTTGAATGATGCGGTCATCGCCAAGGAAAAGCAGAGCGACCCGGTGATGCAAAAAGGGATCGAGGTGCTGAAGTCTTTCATGAAGGCCTGAGGATCCGGATCACGGTTAAACATAAACAGGGATCGGAGGATCCGGTGTCGAAGTTATACCCTGCAGAGGAATCTGTGGGGTTTCTTGTTTTCGGGGGGATGAAACCATGGCCGGTTGGGGCGCAGTGGTTCCGGCGGTTGTCGCGGTGTGGGCGGAACCTTTCGCGTGGTTGGCCGCCCTGACGGTCCTTTTCAGGTACTTGGCCCAGGTCCGGGTGGAACGGCGGTTGCACGGGGTCAGGATGCACCCGGCGTCGATCCGGTGGGTGATGTCCCTGGTCCTGGGGATGGCCGGTGGATTCGTGGCCTCAACGGTGCTGTGGGTCCTGGGGCTCGCCGGGGAGGGGCCGGGCATGGCATGGGCAGCTGCCGTCACCCTGGTTTTGGGATGGGTGCGCAGTCGGTGGATGACTTTCGCCTATGGGGCGGGGGTTGTCAGCTTGGCGAGCCTGGCGGCCAGATGGTTCCCCCAAGGATGGATTCCAACAGGATGGGCGGAGTTTTGGGCGGGCTTGACTCATCTCGATGTTCCCTCGATGCTGGGGGCGGCCGGGGTTTTCGGGGTGGTGGAAGGTGCGCTCGTGGCGGTGATCGGCCACTCATGGGCCATCCCCGCGCGCTTGCCCGGACGCCGGGGCGGAGCTGTGGGAGGGTACCTCCTGCAGCAATTTTGGGTGATGCCTGCGGTGACGACAGCCTCCTTCCTTTCTTGGCCGGCGGGTGCGATTCTTCCTGGCGGCCTTGCGCCAGTTCCCATCACGGTCGGCTTTGAAACGGCGGCGGTGGCCCGGTTACCTCGGGAGCGAGCCCTGGCCAGTGCAGGGATGATCGCGTTATTCGGGTGCATCCTCCTGGCCCTCGCTTGGGTGGCGCGGGAACGTTCCGCCCTCGCCTGGGTGGCCGCCCTTTTTGCCCCGGTTGCCCGGGAGTGGATCAGCTTGTGGAGTTTCCGGCGGGAGTGGTCGGGGTCGCCCCGCTTTGCCCAAGGGCCGGGCGGGATCCGGGTGTTGGCTGTGGTGCCCGGCTCCCCAGCGGCGGCTCTTGGACTTCGGCCCGGGGACACGGTGACGGAGGTCAACGGGCGGGAGGTTCATTCTTTGACCTCTTTGTATGAGGCGATCCGCCTTCAGCCGGCCTTTGTGCGCATGGAAGTGCGGGATCCCGCCGGGGATGTGCGGATCTGCTCCCGCAGCCGTTATGAAGGCGAACCGCATCTTCTGGGGGTGGTCGCCTCTCCGGGTGAGGAAGAAGTGGAGGCGCAGGTTCTGACCGTTCTCGGCCGTACTTTTTCGATATTGAGCGGGTTCCTCCGCGGGCGATCGACCAGGAAAGAACCGGTTAGGGGTGAAGGGTGATGGATTTTGCATCGGTATTCGGTATGATCGCCGGTATCGGCGCATTGGTGACCGCCTTTGTGCTCGAAGGGGGAGACATCTATGCACTCTTTCAGGGCACGGCGGCCCTCATTGTTTTTGGCGGCACTTTCGCCGCGACGGTGGTGGGCTTGTCCCGGGACCAGATCCGGGCCATCCCGGCTTTATTGAAAGTGGCCTTTTTTGGAAAGACGAAAGACCCGCACCGGTTGATCCGCGATCTGGTGGAGTTGGCCGGCACCGCCCGCAAAGAAGGGCTGCTGGCTTTGGAAGAACGAATTGAGGAGTTCGAGGATCCTTTTATGAAACAAGGCATTCAATTGATCGTCGACGGGGTTGATCCGGAGTTGGTGCGCACCATGCTCGAGACCGATGTTCAGTTTCTGGAAAATCGCCACCGCCAAGGGGTAGCGATTTTCGAGTCCGCCGGCGGATACGCGCCGACCATGGGCATCCTCGGCACGGTGATGGGATTGGTCCACGTTCTCAGCAATTTGAGCGATGTACAGTCCCTCGGACCCCTTATCGCCACCGCTTTTATTGCTACCTTGTACGGCGTGGCATCGGCCAACTTGATCTATTTTCCCATCGCAACCAAACTGAAACTGCGCAGTGAAGAAGAAATCATGATCCGGGAGTTGATTATCGAAGGGGTGCTCTCGATTCAGGCCGGAGAGAATCCGACTTTGCTCGGCCAGAAATTGAAGGCTTTCTTACCGCCGAAATGGCGCGAAGTCGAGGAGAGGAAGGGCGACAGTCGTGAGGCGGCGTAGGCGGCCTGAGGCTGAAAAGATCAACCAGGAACGCTGGTTGATCACATACTCCGATTTGATCACCTTGTTGATGATTTTTTTCGTGATCATGTACACCATGTCGAAGGTAGACATGTATAAATTCGTCAATCTTTCCGCCTCGTTGTCCCAAGCGCTGTATAACCAGAACCAGGTGCAGCTCAAGGGGCTTGGCACCACCGGACTCATCGCGGCCCAACCGTCGGCGGGTCCGCCCGGGCAGGTTCCTCCAGCGCCAGATTTTCTAAAAACGCCGGAGCAGGTGGCGGAAGAGCGCCAGTTGGCCCAGATCAAGCTCCAGCTGCAGTCGTTCATTCAGAAACAGGGCGTCGCCGGCCAAGTGGTGGTGGAGGACAAACCCAAAGGGCTGCTCATTAGTCTGAGAGACGTCATCCTGTTCGATACGGGAAAGGCGGATCTCAAGCCCGAGGCCCGCAAGTTGTTGGACGGCCTTCTCCCGTTTCTCGCCCAGGTGGGCAATCCTCTGGAGATCGAGGGGCATACGGACAATCGTCCGATCCATACCGCCCAGTTTCCGTCGAACTGGGAGTTGTCCACGGCTCGGGCGCTAACGGTGCTAGAGTACCTGCAGGCCAAGGGCATTGATCCGAAGCGCCTGTCCGCCACGGGGTACGGAGAGTGGAGACCGGTGGCTTCAAACGACAATCCCGAGGGGCAGGCGTTGAACCGACGGGTGAACATCACCATTGAACGCACGAGCGCAATCAACGGACCTGCAGATCAGGCGCCTAATCTGTCCGGCCCTTGAGATGGGAATTGGCCGATTGTATCGGGCTGCGGAAATCACGGCTCGACGGCGGATGGCTGGTGGACTGGGACAAACTAGAAAAAAGCCTGCCGCGGATCGGAGGGAGTTGGAATCGAGCTATATTTTTTAGGAACGGGGGCCGGTGCGCCGAGCAAAGAGAGGAATGTGTCGGCGGTGGGGCTGAGGCAGCCCCGGACCGGACGGTGGTGGCTATTCGATTGCGGCGAGGGGACCCAGCATCGAATGGCGGAGTCGCCCTTTAAATGGAATCGCCTGGAGGCGGTTTTTATCACCCATCTGCACGGCGACCATGTGTTTGGTTTGCCCGGCCTCCTGGCAAGCCGCTCCCTTCTGGGACTGACCTCCCCCCTGGCGATTTTCGGACCTTCCGGGCTTCGGGGATATTTGGAGAGTGTCTTCCAGTTTACCGATACCCACCTCGGGTTTGCACTGGAGGTGGAAGAGATCGGCGACGGCTGGGCTCGAACCTTTGCATGCGGCTGGACGGTCAGGTGCGGGAAGTTGTGCCATTCGGTGGAATCCCTCGGGTTCCGGGTGGAGGAACCCCCGCAGCCCGGGCGCTTTCACCCGGAAAAAGCCTTGGCGTTGGGGGTGGAACCGGGGCCTGCCTATGCCCGGCTCAAACGGGGCGAGACGGTGGTGCTTCCGGGCGGGCGCAAAGTGGCGGGCCGGGATGTCACCGATCCGCCCCGCCCTGGTCGACGGGTGGTCCTGCTGGGCGACACCGAGCCGTGTACAGGGGCTCTGACTTTGGCCGAGGGAGCGGATCTGCTCGTGCACGAGGCGACATTTCTTAGCCGGGATGAGCCCCTCGCGCGCAGGAGCCGACATTCCACCGCGGCGGAGGCGGCCGATCTAGCCCGGCGAGCCAAGGCGGGGAAGTTGGTGATCACCCACCTGAGCCCCCGTTACGCCGGCCGGGAACTGGAACTCCTGGCAGAAGCCCGGGCAGTGTTCCCGGCCACAGAGATGGCAATCGACGGGAGCTCGTTCCGTTGTGATCCGCATCCCTAGGGCCCGGGGCGGTAGAGATCTGCAGGGAAAAAGCCCCCCGGCTTCTCCGGGGGGGGGGTGGGAATTAATCTTCTAACCGATTGGCGTTCTCGCCGATCTCGTCCAGCTCGTCCATGGCTTCCTCCATATGGGCCCGGATACTTTCCATGCGGCGCCGGTTTTTGTTGACGATGTTTCGGCGCTCTTCCTCGCTCAGGGAATCCCCCCGCTCCGCTAAATAATCTTCGGCTTCTAACAGGTTTTCTTTGGTTTCCCTGGCAATTTCCATGTTACGCGCGCTGTTGTCCGCACGGTTGTCCGGTTTTGGGTCCTGCCGCTCCATCGAGACCGCCTCCTGTATCTAAGATCGGGCTTTCGCAATGTTAGAATGCCGAGAACGGCGGTGGCTCATACCCGAGGGCTCGCGTACATTTGTTTGTGGGAACGGTCGCGCCTGGATCCTGGACGTATTATAATAAAGAGAGTGGGGAAAGCCGCCGATGCCGGCCGAGGGGGAGTGTCCATGACGGCGGGACGGTTTCAATTGGTTTCTGATTATGAGCCGAGGGGAGATCAACCCGAGGCGATCGCCCGGCTGACCGAAGGGGTCCGCCGGGGTTACCGACATCAAACGCTGCTGGGGGTCACGGGTTCCGGCAAGACCTATACGATGGCCAATGTCATCGCCCAAGTGAATAAGCCGACTTTGGTAATCGCCCACAACAAGACTTTGGCGGCCCAATTGGCTGCGGAATTCAAGGCGTTTTTTCCGAATAACGCCGTCGAGTATTTCGTGAGTTACTATGATTACTATCAGCCTGAAGCGTACATTCCGCATACGGATACCTATATCGAAAAAGACGCCAAGATTAACGACGAGATTGACAAACTCCGCCATTCTGCCACCAGCGCTTTATTTGAGCGGTCGGACGTGATCATCGTCGCCAGCGTCTCCTGTATCTATGGGTTGGGAAATCCCGACGAATATCGGACCCATGTTTTGTCCCTCAGGGTGGGCATGGAGAAAAGCCGCCGGGAGATCCTGCGCCGTTTGGTGGACATGCAGTACGAACGAAACGATATCAATTTCGTCCGCGGGACCTTTCGAGTTCGTGGCGATGTGATTGAGATTTTTCCCGCATCCCGGAGTGAGCAGGCCGTTCGGGTGGAACTGTTTGGAGATGAGATTGACCGGATCACCGAGGTGGACGTCCTCACCGGCGAGGTGGTCGGGCAGCGGGAGCACGTGGCGGTGTTTCCGGCTTCTCACTTTGTCACGTCCCGGGAGCGCCTGGAGCGGGCGATCCGGGATATTCGCGTCGAATTGGCGGAACGACTGGAGGTGCTTCGCAGTCAAGGAAAGTTGCTGGAGGCTCAGCGGCTTGAGCAACGCACCAATTACGATCTCGAGATGATGCAGGAACTCGGTTTTTGTCCTGGCATCGAAAACTATTCTCGGCATTTGGAGGGGAGGCCGGCGGGGAGCCCCCCGAATACGCTGTTCGACTATTTTCCTGACGATTTCCTGCTGCTGATCGACGAATCCCACGTGACATTGCCCCAGATCCACGGGATGTACGGAGGGGACAAAACCCGAAAGGATACGTTGATTGAGCACGGATTTCGCCTGCCTTCGGCGGCGGACAACCGCCCGTTGACCTTTGAGGAATTTGAGAAAAAGGTGCACCAGGTTATCTACGTTTCGGCCACGCCGGGTCCCTATGAACTTGAACATAGCGAACAGGTGGTGGAACAAATCATTCGTCCCACCGGGCTATTGGATCCAAAGGTGGAAGTCCGTCCGATCCAGGGCCAGATCGATGACTTGGTGGGTGAGATCCGAAAACGGGTCAACCGGGACGAGCGGGTGCTGGTGACCACCCTGACCAAGCGCATGGCGGAGGATCTGACCGATTATCTCAAAGAGTTAGGTTTCAAGGTCCGATATTTACACTCGGATATTAAAACAATTGAACGGATGGCGTTGCTCCGGGATTTGCGCCTCGGCGTCTTCGACGTGCTGGTGGGGATCAACCTTCTCCGGGAAGGTCTCGATCTTCCGGAAGTTTCGCTGGTGGCAATTCTCGACGCGGACAAGGAAGGTTTTTTGCGGGCCGAGCGTTCTCTGATCCAGACCATCGGCCGGGCGGCCAGAAACGCCGACGGCCACGTCATCATGTACGCCGATACCATCACCGATTCCATGGCGGCGGCCATCCGCGAAACGGAACGCAGACGGGCCAAACAAATGCGGTACAATCAGGAACACGGGATAACGCCACAGACGGTGCGCAAGGCGGTTCGGGACATCATCGAGGCGACCAAGGCGGCGGAAGAACCTGCCGTTTATGAAGTGGTGCCAAAAGCCCAGAAACTGTCCAAACGGGAACGAGCCGACCTGATCCGCAGATTGGAAAAAGAGATGAAAGAGGCGGCAAAAGCCCTGGAATTCGAACGGGCAGCGGAACTTCGGGATTTAATTGTCGAATTGTCGGCGTCTTAGTTCGACATATTTCCCGGGAAATCAATCAGTGTGTCGAAGGGACGAGGTGACTCAAAGGGCATGCCGCAGGAAGCGATTGTGATCAAAGGCGCGCGAGTGCACAACTTAAAAAATATCGATGTGACGATACCCCGGGAGAAGTTCGTGGTATTGACCGGATTGAGCGGATCGGGGAAATCCTCTTTGGCTTTCGATACTATCTATGCCGAAGGGCAGCGGCGCTACGTGGAGTCGCTGTCCGCCTATGCGCGCCAGTTTTTGGGTCAGATGGACAAACCCGATGTGGACAGTATTGACGGATTGTCCCCGGCCATCTCCATCGATCAGAAAACCACCAGCCGAAATCCACGGTCCACGGTGGGGACGGTGACGGAGATTTACGATTATTTGCGGCTCCTGTACGCCCGGGCCGGGGAGCCTCACTGTCCCAAGTGCGGTCGTCCCATCACTTCTCAAACGGTGGAACAGATGGTGGACCGCATCATGACACTGCCTGAGCGCACGAGGATTCAGATTCTCGCCCCGGTGGTCCGGGGGCGCAAAGGGGAACATGTGAAGCTTTTTGAGGATTTGGCGAAACAGGGCTTTGTGCGCGTGCGGGTAGACGGGAGGATCCGGGAGTTGACAGAACCCATCCGCCTGGAGAAAAACCGCAAGCACCGGGTGGATGTGGTGGTGGATCGCATTATTGTCAAGCCCGACATTGAGCAGCGGTTGGCAGATTCCATCGAAACGGCTTTGGATCGGGCCGGGGGCCTGGTGACCGTGTCTGTGATCGATGGGGAAGAATGGTTATTCAGCCAGAATCTCGCCTGCCCGGATTGCGGGATCAGCGTCGGGGAGCTGAGCCCGAGGATGTTTTCGTTTAACAGTCCGTACGGGGCATGCGAAGCGTGTACGGGTCTTGGCACGAACATGGAGATCGACCCGGAGTTGGTGATCCCGGACCGCACCCGCAGCATCGCCGAAGGCGCGATTGTGCCTTGGGTGGGAAGTACGTCGAATTATTATCCACAACTGCTGGAAGCCGCATGCAAAGCCTTTGGCGTGGATCCGGACGTTCCTGTGGAAAATTTGGATCCAGAACTGGTGGAGAAGTTGCTGTACGGGGCGCCGGGGGAGAGAATCCGGTTTTCGTATGAGAACGATTTTGGCCACATGCGGACTGCAGAAGTGTATTTTGAGGGGGTCATTCCCAATCTCGAACGGCGGTATCGGGAGACGGGATCGGAACACGTACGGGAGTTCATTGAGGAATTTATGAGTACAAAGCCTTGTCCTGCATGCCAAGGGCGGCGGTTGCGACCCGAAGCTTTGGCTGTTAAGCTTGGCGGGAAAAATATCGCCGAGGTGACGGCGCTGTCGGTGACGGAAGCCCTCGCTTTCTTCGAAAACTTGTCGCTCACCCCCAAGCAAGCGCACATTGCCAGGCAAGTGCTCAAAGAGATTCGGGCCAGACTCGGTTTTCTCCGGGATGTGGGCTTGGATTATCTCACCCTGGACCGGCCGGCAGGGAGTCTGTCCGGCGGCGAGGCCCAGCGCATTCGCTTAGCGACCCAGATTGGATCCGGTCTGACCGGGGTGCTGTATATTCTCGACGAGCCCTCCATCGGCCTCCATCAGAGGGATAACGAGCGGTTGATCCGCACCCTGGAGCGGATGAGGGATCTGGGAAATACGCTGATCGTCGTGGAACACGACGAGGAGACGATGTTGGCTGCGGATTACATCATCGATATCGGGCCGGGCGCCGGGGTGCACGGCGGCGAGGTGGTGGCCGCGGGGACGCCCCGGGAAGTCATGGCGAACGTCCAATCGGTGACAGGCCGTTACCTGAGCGGCCGGGAGTTTATCCCCCTCCCTGCGGAGCGAAGAAAGCCCGGCGACCGATGGATAGAAGTGGTGGGGGCTTCGGAGCACAACCTCAAAGGGATCGACGTGAAGTTTCCCGTCGGTCTTTTTACCTGTGTGACCGGAGTGTCTGGATCCGGCAAAAGTACGTTGGTCAACGAGATTCTCTATAAGGCCTTGGCGTCCCAGTGCAATGGCGCCCGGGTGCGGCCGGGGGAGCATCGGGAAATCCGCGGCCTTGAATACGTAGATAAGGTGATTGATGTGGATCAATCCCCCATCGGCCGGACGCCCCGTTCGAACCCCGCCACGTATACCGGGGTGTTCGACGATATCCGCGAGGTCTTCGCCGGGACGCCCGAGGCGCGGATGCGCGGGTACAAGAAGGGGCGCTTCAGCTTTAACATCAAGGGTGGACGGTGCGAGGCCTGCCGGGGTGACGGCATCATTAAGATTGAGATGCACTTTCTCCCCGACGTCTATGTCCCCTGCGAGGTGTGCAAAGGGCGGCGGTACAACCGGGAGACCCTGGAGGTCCGTTATAAAGGGAAGAATATCGCTGAAGTTCTTGACATGACTGTGGAAGATGCGGCGGAGTTCTTTAAGGCTGTCCCCCGGATCGCGCGGAAGCTGCAGACTTTGTCCGATGTGGGCCTCGGTTACATGCGACTGGGGCAACCGGCTACCACGCTGTCCGGTGGCGAGGCCCAGCGGATCAAGTTGGCTTCGGAATTGCACCGCCGGAGTAACGGGAAAACCGTCTATATTCTCGACGAGCCCACCACAGGCCTTCACGCCGCCGATATTCGGAAACTCTTGGATGTCCTCCAACGACTGGTGGAGGCTGGGGATACGGTCATTGTCATCGAGCACAACCTCGACGTCATCAAAACCGCCGATTATCTCATCGACCTCGGCCCGGAGGGCGGGGATGGCGGTGGCCAGGTGATCGCCACAGGTGCTCCCGAAGACGTGGCGGCCAATCCGGCGTCCCACACCGGCCGATTCCTGGGTCCCATTCTTGAACGGGACCGCAAACGGTCAGCGGGCCGTCGCGGCCGCCCGAGTGTGGCCGTGCCTTCCACAGGGTGATTGGAGAAAGGGGGTGTCCCATGCGTTGGATCGTTTCTCTCCTTGTTAATGCGCTGGCTTTGCTCCTGGCTGCCCGGTGGATCGATGGCATTCACGTCCGAGGGTTTGGGTCGGCGGTGATCGCCGCCTTGATCCTCGGTATTGTGAATACCCTCATCCGCCCGATTCTGATTTTTTTCACCCTCCCCTTGAACATCGTAACTTTGGGGTTATTTACCTTTGTGATTAACGGTTTCCTGTTTTACCTTGTGGGGAATTTAGTACAAGGGTTTGAAGTCCGCACTTTGGGTGCCGCCATTCTCGGCAGTCTTTTGGTCACCGTGGTGAGTTTTATTGTCAATAAAGTGATCAGCATTCTGTAGCCTTAATCCGAGGAGATTCATCAAGAAACGGGATTCTGAATACAATAGAGGCGTATCATTGACACGGTATCACTGCTCCTCCCTCCAAAGGGGGATTTTTTATGCAGTGGGGGAGGAATTTCGCGAAGGATGTCGAATTCTTAATGTCGTTGTGTGTGTGCGCGGGGGAGGGGTTTGATGCCGGGAAAAGAAGAGAGAAGCACAACATGGCGAGAGTTTGTCGAAAGTTGTCGAAACTATGTCCAAGAGGAATGGATCGGCTTACGTTCCCGTCTGAGATTCCGATCGGTGGTGGGGGAGTTCCGCCGGCAGTTGAGCGGGCGGACGGTGGTGGTCCTCTCGGCGATGGTGCCCGTAGCGGCGGTGGGTGTGGCGGTGGTCCAATCTCACATCAATCGAGCTCCGCTCGCTTACATGGTTTATGTAAACGGGATTTATGTCGGGGTGACGCCGGACATACATAGCGTGGATCGGCTGAGGAACCGTTTGGGACCAGAAGCCCAAGTGGATGTGCGAACAGTACATATGGCTTTGCCGGCGTCGACGGTCGAGCAGTTTTGGCGATCCCTGGCGGCTTCCCCGGCAGTGCCAAAAGTGTACGCCGTTTATGTCAATGGGAAGCCGGTGGTGGCAGTGGCCACAGAAGACGACGCCAAGGCGGCGATCGAGAGGGTGAAAGCCCTGTATACCCCTCCAGGTGGCCACGTGGATCAGGTGGCTTTTCGGGAAAGGGTAGACTTTGGCCCGGTCGATCGATGGAACGGCGCCACGGTGCGAACGGTCGATGAAGCGGTGCAGATTCTCCAACAGGGGACGAACGTGCAAAAGCATTATCTGGTATCTAGGGGAGATACGTTGTGGACCATTGCGGCGGCCCATAACACCACCGTGGACCAACTGCAGGCTGCCAATCCGCAATTGGCGAACCCGGACGAGATTCAAGAAGGGGATACGCTTAACCTCAACGCTGTGCAACCTTACGTGCACGTGGAAGCGGTGCAGACGGTCACCCGGGAGGTGGCCATTCCCTACGATGTTCAGTATCAGGATGACTCGTCCATGCCCACCGGCCAATCGAAGGTGATCCGGGATGGGGCGGAAGGGCGGAAGCAGCAGACGGTCCGCATTCACTACGAGAACGGACGCCCCGTGCGGGAAGAGGTTTTAAGCGAGCAAGTGCTTCAAGATAAAGTGGATCAGATTGTGGCCCGGGGGACCGGGCCGGCGGCGGGATATGCCGGGCCGAACTGGATCTGGCCGACCACCGCGCACCTCATCAGCTCGCCCTACGGGGAATGGCGGGGACGCGAATCCCACCCCGGGGTGGATATTGCCGCTCCATATGGGGCGCCGGTTTATGCCAGTAATGGAGGTCGGGTGATTTTTGCCGGATGGGATTCAGGCGGTTACGGCAATTGTGTGAGGATCGATCATGGCAACGGCGTGGTGACGATCTATGGACACATGTCCCAAGTGCTGGTGTCCCCGGGTCAGGCGGTGGCCCAGGGTCAAGTGATTGGACATGTCGGCGCCACCGGCGAAGCCACAGGGCCACACTTGCACTACGAGGTTCACGTGGGTGGTCATGTGGTCAATCCGATGCCGTACAGTTGATCAGGCCTGTGGCGGGCCACGTGGCGGCGGCTCTTAATTCCCCGGCGCATGGGATGGACAACGAACGCCCCCGGGAGAACGTGCACCCGGGGGCGTGACCGTTTTGACGCTGATGGCTCTAGCCGCCGTAGTTGAGGCCGGTCTCCCGTAAGGTCATTGGGTCGCCCTGCCGATGAACCCCCGCATTCACCACTTCGCCGACGAAAATGGTGTGGTCGCCCCGCTCATTGACATCCACCACTTTGCACTCGAACCAGGAGAGGGCGTCCTTGAGGATCGGGCTGCCCGTTTGTTCCGTGTAGAATTCGATGTCCCCAAACTTGTTCCCCACCCGGGAAACCGGTTTGAAAAAGGCGAAAGCCAGATCCTTTTGTCCGGTTTCAAGAACATTGACAGAGAACACGCCGCTGGATTTGATACCATCACAGGAGGTGGTCCCCTTTTTCGCAGCCACTACCACCAAGGGCGGATTGAAGGAAGTTTGGGTCACCCAGTTGGCGGTAAAAGCATTCACATCGTCGCCCACTTTGGTACCAATGACGTAGAGTCCATATGTAATGCCGCGCAGTGCTGTTTTTTTGGCTTGTTCGTCCATGAGTATCACTCCTTTTTTCGACATGATCTCGACTCCGTTTTTTATTGTACAAAAAACCTCGGGCTCCCACCACCGATTTCTGTGGCCATCGGCTTCCTCTCAGCATATATAGGCGATAAAAACAGGGCTATGGTCCGGTGGGCCAGATGGACAGGGGTGAGTTGCCATGTGGGTGGTATTCGCCAGTTGGATTATCGGATTTCTGGCGATGTGGTGGGTTTTCGCCGATGCCTCGAAACGCCGGGGCCGCAATCTCGGGTGTTTGTGGTCGCTGATCGTCCTCATTCTCGGTCCTCTTGGATTGGTTGCCTATCTTTTTGTGCGCGGCTCGGACTAGAACCGACAGGCTAAGCGGATTCAGGAAATCGATCGGGGAAGCTGGGAGGCAGCTGTCCCCGGGCGATTTTGGTGTATCATGAAAGAAAGGCCGTTTGGATTGACAGTGTCTGGGATGCCGGGTACGATACGAGTGTCCTTTTGTCCGGTTGGCCTGACCGAAAAGGCTGAGGTGAACAGAGTGGACAAACCCTTGATTTTTGAAAAACCGCACGGTGTGAAAGACTATCTGCCTCCCTGGGCACGGCGAAAACGGGAGTTGGAGGCGACTTGCCAGCGGGTGTTCCGCCGCTGGGGATACCAGGAACTGATCACCCCGACGATGGAGTTCTTGGAAACGTTTCAGAACGGGGCGCTCCGCAGCGGAGAAGACCGGGTGTTCAAGATGATCGACCGTTCGGGCCGGACGGTGGTCCTGCGCCCGGACATGACGGCTCCCATCGCCCGGGTGGTGGCCTCGGAATTGGCGGCCGAGCCCTTGCCCATTCGCCTGTCTTATACGGCTGCCATTTTTCGCAGGCAGGAGCGGGTGGCGGGTCGGGATGCGGAGTTCACCCAGGCCGGGATCGAGTTGATCGGGGACGGATCCGTCGACGCGGACGCGGAGGTGATCGCCTTGGCGGTCCGGACCCTGGAGGAAGCCGGGGTTCGGGTGTTTCGGTTGGCGGTGGGGGACGTGGGGTTTTTGGAGGGTTTGTTCGCTGAGCACGCCGGGGAGCCTCTGGCGGAGCGGCTCCGAAGCCATTTGGTGAAGCAAGATTTTGTCGGATTCGAGCAAGAGTTGGAGGACGCGGACTTGCCGGAAGCGAATCGGGAAACGCTCCGGGCTGTCCCCGGATTGCGGGGGGGTCCTGAAGTGGTGGAGCGGGCCCGAGCCCTCACCACCCACCCAAGGGCCAGGCGATCCCTGGACAGGATGTGGGAATTATGGGGAATCATCGGCTTGTACGGGGTGAGCCACCGGGTTCAGATCGACCTCAGTCTGATGCTGGATTTATCCTATTATACGGGCATGATCTTTGAGGGATACGCCTCCGGAGTCGGCTTTCCGGTGTGCGCCGGAGGGCGTTATGACGAGTTATTGGAACGGTTCGGGCGGCGCAGTCCGGCGACGGGGTTTATGATCGGCGTGGAACGAGTGTTGGATGCCCTGGAGCGGGAGGCGCCGAGCCCGCCGGTGGTGGTGCCCCGGATTCACTATGTGCCTCAGCGTCGCCAGGAGGCCGTGGCTTTTGCTCTCTGGCTTCGGGAGAAGGGCCGGAACGTGGCGTTGGAATGTCACCCGGCCGGCAGCGGGGAGGGACAAGCTGGTAGCTTGCAAGGACGGGATGCGGACGGTGAGCCGGTGTTCTGGTTGGATGGCGGAGGGACGTCCGGAAGCGCAGAGATGGCCGGCTGGTTTGAAGAATGGCGACGATCCGGTCAGCGGGAGGGAGCTTTGCGATGATGGAACCTCTTACCATTGCCTTATCCAAGGGGCGGATTCTGCCGCAGACGGTTGCCCTGTTCCGCCGGGCGGGTCTGGAGGTTCCCGAGGATCTGGATGAATCCCGAAAGCTGATCCTCCCGAGCGCAGACGGACGGCTTCAGTTTATTCTCGCGAAACCTGTGGATGTGCCGACCTATGTGGAATACGGTGCCGCGGATCTGGGAGTTGTCGGGAAAGATGTGCTGTTGGAGGCTCGGCGAAATTTGTACGAGCTTCTCGATCTCGGCATTGGCCGTTGCCGCATGTGCCTGTGTGGGCTGCCGGATCTGGTGTGGCGGACTCACCGGGTGGCCAGCAAATATCCGCACATTGCGGCGGATTACTTTCGCGACCAGGGTAAGCAGGTCGAGGTGGTGTACCTCAATGGCTCGGTGGAATTGGCGCCCTTGGTCGGGCTGGCTGACGCCATTGTGGATTTGGTGGAGACGGGGCGCACCTTGAAAGAGAACGGGCTGGTGATTCACGAGGTGATCGCGCCCATTACGACGCGGATGGTGGCGAACCGCATGAGTTTTCGCCTCAAAGGGGAAGCCATCGATCGGGTGACCCAAGCGCTTCAGAGGGTTGTTGGCGGGGGGGATTCGTGTTGAATATGTGGGATGTCGAGTCGTTTTTATCCCGACGGCGCCGAGGATTCCGCTTCGAGGAAGAGCGGCGGGTGGTGGAGGAAATCATTGCCGCCGTCCGGGAAGGCGGCGATGAGGCCGTGCGGAGTTATACGAAAACTTTTGACCGCATGGAACTCGGGGATCTGCGGATGCCCGAGGCGTGGTTTGAGGCGGCGGAAGCGAAGGTGACCGACGAATTTCGGGCGGTGATCCGGGAAGCGATCGGAAACATCCGGCGGTTTCACGAACATCAGCGGCGCAGTTCCTGGTTCATGTCCGAAGAGGATGGGCGTTTTCTCGGTCAGGTGGTGCGGCCGATTCGCCGGGTGGGGGTTTATGTGCCCGGTGGCCGGGCCGCCTATCCCTCCTCGGTGTTGATGAACGTCATCCCCGCCCAGGTGGCCGGGGTGAAAGAAGTGGCCGTGGTGACGCCGACGCCGGAGGGGCAGTGGAATCCCGGGGTGCTGGTGGCCCTCCGGGAACTGGGGGTCCGGGAAGTGTACCGGATCGGCGGGGCTCAGGCGGTGGCGGCCCTGGCTTTTGGCACGGAGACCATCCGGGCGGTGGATAAGATCGTCGGACCCGGCAACCTTTATGTGGCCCTGGCCAAGTCGGCGGTGTTCGGACGGGTGGGCATTGACATGATGGCCGGGCCCAGCGAGATTCTGATCGTGGCTGATGAAGCTGCCGACCCCGAGTGGACGGCGGCGGACCTATTGTCCCAGGCGGAACACGATCCGATGGCCAGCGCGGTGCTGGTCACGCCCTCGAAAACCTTGGCCCAGGGCGTGATGAAAGCGGTGGAGCGCCGGCTCGCCAAGCTTCCCCGCCGGGACATCGCCCGGCAGTCCATGGAACAGCAAGGGGGGATTCTCCTGGTGGACAGCATCGAGGAGGCGGTGGCCGTGGCCAACCTGGTGGCCCCGGAGCATCTCGAGTTGATGGTAGCGGATCCCCACCGCTGGCTCGGGATGATCGAATCGGCGGGGGCGGTGTTTCTCGGCCCCTGGAGTCCGGAGCCGGTGGGGGATTATTTTGCGGGGCCGAACCACGTCCTGCCCACCGGCGGGTCGGCCCGTTTTGCCTCACCCTTATCGGTGGACGATTTTGTCACGCGGATGAGCGTCATTCAGTACAGCGAGGCGGCCCTGCGGACCCAGGCGGCGAGGATCGCCCTTTTCGCCCGGGCGGAGGGGCTGGAGGCCCACGCCCAAGCCGTGGAAGCTCGCATGGAGCGGGGAGGGAGGGGCCGAGATGGCGCGGCGCGGTGAGATCCATCGGACCACGGGGGAGACGGACATCCGGCTGACGCTGGATTTGGACGGTGAGGGCCGGCGGAGTCTTGAGCTGCCGGTGCCTTTTTTGAAACATATGTTGGATCTTTTTGCGAAACATGGACGGTTCGATTTGACGGTCCAGGCCACCGGGGACACGGAAGTGGACGATCATCATACGGTGGAAGATATCGGGATTTGCCTGGGGGAGGCTTTCGCCCGGGCGGTGGGAGATAAGCGGGGGATTCGGCGGTACGGCACCCGCTATGCCCCGATGGACGAGACACTGGCCCGGGCGGTGGTGGATGTCAGCGGCCGGGGGATGTTGGTGTTCCGGGCGGATTTTCCGATGGAGCGCGTGGGGATTTTTTCCGTGGAACTGGTGGAGGAGTTTTTCCGGGCTTTCGCTCACCACGCCGGGGTGACGCTGCATTTGGAGGTTTTGTACGGGCGCAATGCCCACCATATGGTGGAAGGTCTGTTCAAGGCCTTTGCCGGCGCCTTGCGGGAAGCGGTGCTCCTGGACGGGCCGATGGAAGTCCCGTCGACGAAAGGGGTGTTATAAAAAGATGATCGCCGTTATCGATTATGGCATGGGGAATTTGCACAGTGTGGCCAAAGGGTTTGCCAAAGTTGGGGTCGAGGCCCGGGTCACCTCGGATCCCCGGGCGGTGGTCGAGGCGGACGGTGTGGTGCTGCCCGGCGTCGGCGCCTTTGGCGATGCGATGTTTAATCTTCGGCACCTCGGGATGTTGGACGCGATTCGGCGGGTGGTGAAAGAGGGACGCCCGCTGCTCGGCATTTGTCTGGGGATGCAGTTGCTGTTTTCGGAAAGCGAGGAGCACGGCCGTCACGTGGGGCTGCATCTGATTCCGGGAAAAGTGCGGCGCTTTCAGGGGGATTTTAAAATTCCCCACATGGGCTGGAACGATTTGACGATTCGCCGGCCGGACCACCCTCTGGTGGACGGGGTGAAAAATGGCGATTTTGTGTATTTTGTTCATTCGTATTATGCGGAGCCCCAGGATCCCGGGGTGGTGGTGGCAGATACTGACTACCACGTGCAAGTTCCGGCCATTGTGGCCAAGGATCAAGTGATGGGGATGCAGTTTCACCCGGAGAAGAGCAGCGATATCGGGCTGCGGATGTTGAGGAACTTCGCAGATCTGTGCGGCGAAAGGGTGGGGCAGGCGTGACGGAGTCGGCGGAATTCCAGTTGTATCCGGCCATCGACCTCTCGGATGGCCGGGCGGTGCGACTGCGCTACGGGGATTACGGGCAAATGACGGTGTACGGCGACGACCCGGTGGCGGTGGCCCGGCGGTGGCGGGACGAGGGGGCCGGGTGGCTGCACGTCGTGGATCTGGATGGTGCGAAGGAGGGCCATCCGATGCACCTTCCGCTGATCGGGCGGATGGTGGAGGCCGCGGGCCTGTCTGTCCAGGTCGGAGGCGGCATCCGGGACGGCGAGAGCCTGCGGGCCTTATTCTCCCTCGGGGTGGCCCGGTGTGTGCTCGGCACCGCGGCGCTGGAGAATCCGGTCTGGATGAAAGAGGTGCTGGCCGAATACGGGGAGCGCATTGTGGTGGGGCTGGACGCCCGGGACGGGAAGGTGGCGGTGAGGGGCTGGCTGCAGAACACCGGGGTGGCGGCGGTGGAGTTGGGCCGGCGCCTGAAAGAATGGGGTGCGCGAAGAGCGCTGTTCACCGACATCCGCCGGGACGGGGCTATGGCCGGGCCCAATGGCAGGGCGGCGGCGGAGTTGGCGGAAGAGACGGGACTGCTCGTGATTGCCTCGGGGGGCGTGCGGCATCTCGGGGACATTCAACGGCTCTACGCTCTGCGGCACCGCGGGGTGGCGGGAGCGGTGGCGGGCCGGGCCTTGTATACCGGGGATCTCTCTCTGAAAGAGGCCACGGCCTGGCTTCGGTCCGGTCCGACGGACCACGAAATGGAGGACGAGTGGGACGAGCCCTCCCCAGCCGAGGATGGCAGTGAAGGTGTTCGGTACGGCGGAGAGGGGGGACGGGTATGCTGACCCGGCGCATTGTTCCTTGTTTTGACGTAAAGAACGGTCGGGTGGTCAAGAACGTCAGCTTTTTGACGAACGAGCGGGATGCCGGAGATCCGGTGGAGTTGGCCCGGTATTACGATGAATCCGGGGCGGATGAACTGGTGCTGCTGGACATTTCCGCTTCGGTGGAAGGGCGCGCCACGATGGTGGATGTGGTGGCCCGGACGGCGGCCGAGGTGTTTATTCCCCTCACCGTGGGTGGAGGGATCACATCCGTGGACGACATTCGGGTGCTGCTCAAGGCCGGGGCGGACAAAGTGTCGATCAATACCGGCGCTGTGAAACACCCGCAGCTGGTGTTGGAAGCGGCCAAGCGCTACGGGCAGCAGTGCATCGTCGTGGCCATCGATGGAAAATACGACGGGCAAAAAGGGGATTGGGAGGTTCTGATCAACGGGGGGCGGACCCGAACCGGTCTTTCTGCCGTTGAGTGGGCGAAAAAAATGGAAAATCTCGGGGCGGGGGAGATTTTGTTGACCAGTTTTGATCAGGACGGACGGAAGGACGGGTATGACCTGACCTTTACCCGGGTGATCAGCGAATCGGTGAACATTCCCGTTATTGCATCGGGAGGAGCGGGGAAAAAGGAGCATTTTTATGAGGTGTTCACAAAGGGGAAAGCGGACGCAGCCCTAGCCGCGTCAATTTTTCATTTTAAGGAGACGACAATTCAAGAAGTAAAGCGCTACCTGAGGCAGAAGGGGGTGCCGGTGCGTTGATCGATCCCGAGGCGCTGTCCTTCGATGAAAAAGGGCTGATCCCGGCGGTGGTCCAAGACGCCCGGACCGGGGAGGTCCTGACGGTGGCGTATATGAATCGGGAGGCCCTGGAGCGCACCTTGGTGGAGAGGGAGACTTGGTTTTGGAGTCGCTCCCGGGCTGTCCTGTGGCACAAAGGGGAAACTTCGGGCAACACCCAGCGGGTGGTGGAGGTGCGGGTGGACTGCGACGGGGATGCCCTGTTGGTGCGGGTTGAACCTGCCGGCCCCGCCTGTCATACCGGGGAGCGGACCTGTTTTTACCGAAGCCTCGGGGAGCCGGACGAGGAGGAGGGGGCGGACAGGTCGCCGGGGGGGCCGCCGCAGACGGTCTTGGCTGAACTCTGGGAGACCATCGACGAGCGGTACCGCACCCGTCCGGAAGGGTCGTATACAACCTATTTGTTCGAGCAAGGGTTGGACAAGATTCTCAAAAAGATCGGCGAAGAGGCCACGGAGACCATCGTGGCGGCCAAGGGAAAGACCGGGGAGCCGGATTTGGCGGAGGTGCGCTACGAGTCGGCAGATCTGTTGTATCACCTGATGGTGTTGTGGCGCCAGGTCGGGCTGCAACCCGAGGAAGTGTGGGGGGAACTGCAGGGGCGCCACTTGGTCAAGGATGTCAGCCCCAGGAAAGGACCGGGATTCAAGCGGCGGGATCAGTAGCCCGCCTTTTTTTTTTTGCAGGTGGCCCGGCCGATTTGGCGACTGCCGGATGTCCGCGCGCAGGCCGGGCCGCTGCCGATTGCTTTGGCTGACTTCTAGTTGCCTTCCCGGGCGAATATGCATGGGGAAAAGGGCGGCCGGAGATGAAAACGGCCGCACGTCGACCCGAAGGGGGATCCTTGTGCTCGGGGTGGCCGTTTTGGGGTATGGAACCATGGGGCGGGTTCATGTGGAGGCGCTTCGCCAGATCCAAGGCGTGCGGGTGGTGGGCATCTACACCCGCCGACCGGTGCCGGGAGTCTGGCCGGCGCCCCGATACGATGAGATGAAGCCTTTGGTGACGCGCAAAGATGTCCACGTGGTGGACATTTGTCTTCCGACCCACCTGCACCTGGAGGCGGTTCAGCTGGCGGCGGAGTGCGGCAAGCACATCTTTTTGGAAAAGCCTTTGGTCCGTCGCCCGGAACAGGTTCCGGCGATCCGGGATGCCATCAAGCGGGCGGGGGTTCAGTTGATGGTCGGCCACGTGTTGAGATTTTTTCCAGAGTATCAACAGTTACACCGAATTGCCCTGGCCCGGGGCGCGAAAGGGGTGGCCGGGGCCGCCCGGCGGTCTTCGATGCCGGCGGGGGAAGACGACTGGTACGGGGACGTGGGGAAGAGCGGAGGCGTAGTGCTGGATTTATCCATCCACGATTTTGATTTCTGCCGCTGGACCCTGGGGCCGGTGCGGGAGGTGTTCTGCCGGACGGCGGCGGGGGGACGGTACGCCCTCACAACTTTGGTGCACGACAATGGAAGTCTCTCTCACATCGAAGGGAGCTGGCTGGATGCCCCTGGCCTCACCATGGAATTCGAGCTGGCGGGGAAGGGGTACCTGCTCCAGTACAGCAGTGCGGCTGCGGTGCCCCTGCGGGTGTGGACCCGGGGGGATGACGGGGCGGCGGCCGGGGCTTTCCGGCTGCCCCTGGGGAAGACCCCGTATCAGCGGGAGCTCGAAGCTTTTTTCGACAGCCTGCGCCGGAACGAAGCACCTCCGGTGACCTGGGAAGCGGCATTGGAATCGGCGGCCGTGGCCTGGGCCGCCCTTCGTTCCGCGGAAAGCCGGCGGCCGGTATCCCCGAAAGAGGTGGTCTCATGAATCCCGTGCGGATGGCCGTTTTGTCCGGGGCCCATGTTCATGCGGACACCTACGTCTCCACCCTTCGGCAGCTTCCCGGGGCGGAGTTGGTGGGGATCTGGGATCACGTCCTTCACCGCGGCCGGGATCTGGCGGAACGTCACGGGGTGCTCTTTGAGGCGGATCTCGATCGCCTGCTGGAGCGGTGCGATGGCGTGGTGGTGGCGGCGGAGAACAGTCGCCATTACCCCGTGGTGTTGGCCGCCCTGCAGGCGGGGAAACACGTCCTGTGCGAGAAGCCCTTGGCTGGGGCGGCGAGCCGGGCCCGGGATCTGGTGGCCCGGGCCCAGCGGCTGGGGCGGGTCCTGGCGGTGGCCTTCGCCGTTCGCTTCAGCCCGGCGGCCCTTCGCTTGAAAACTCTGATGAACAATGGAGCTCTCGGGGCCCTTGTCGCTGCGGTGGGGGCCAATTGCGGAAAAATGCCCGGGGGTTGGTTCGCCCAGAAGGGGTTTGGAGGCGGTGCGATTTGGGACCACGCCGTCCACCTGATCGATTTATTGCGCTGGATGACCGGGGATGAGGTCAAGTCTGTGTTCGCGCGGTCCGCCACCCTTTTCCATCCGGACATTGAAGTGGAGGACGCCGCTCATTTGCAGTTGAGATTTTCAAGGGGATGGATCGCCGGGCTCGATCCCAGCTGGTCCAGGCCGGCGTCATATCCCACCTGGGGCGGGCTTCAGCTTCGCTTCGTGGGGGAAAAGGGCACGGCGGAGATGGACGCCTTTTCCGAGTTTGTCAAGGAGTATGGGGAACAGGGGGTGCATCGGCGGATCTACGGGGATGACCCCTATATATGTATGGTAGAGGCTTTTGTCGAGGCGGTGCGGGCCGGTCGCATGCCACCGGAGAGCCCTTTGGCCCCGGCGGAGGACGGGTGGGCGGTGGAGCGGGTGGTGGAAGCGGCGTATCGGTCCGCCCGGATCGGGCGGGAGGTCGCCCTGTGACAGGGAAGATTCTGGACCGCAGGATTGACGAAGTGAAGTCCCTTCGGGACCGGTGCAAGAGGAAGTCCGTTCGGGTGGTGAGAGAACACGGGTCGGAGGTGTGGTTGCCGTCGCGAAGGTGGAAGAAGCTGAACGAGCGGTTGGACGAGTTGTGGCGGGTGCGCCGAGAACAGACGAAGGGTGCGCGCTGTTCCCGCACAATCCTAGGGTGAAAACCTAGGCAAAAGCGGGCGCTGGCAAAACCAGCGAACTGTGCTTCCGACTTGACGGGTGAAACTCCCGTGCACGCCGAAGGTTAGCGGCGTGGGGCTGAGACTCCGGCGTGCGGGACAGGACGATACGGTGACAGCGATTCCCGTGCGAAGCCCGGTAAAGACGGCGAAAACCGGACCTGAGAAGCGGTTAGGGAAGTAGTCGGGCCGCCTTAAAAGACAGCTATGCCGACTCACCATAGGAACCCGCGTCTGTACGGCTCGAAACTGCTGGCACATCGAAATGAAGATGGAGCACCGCAATTATGCGGAGAGGGAACTACCGAGGTAATCCTTCGTACTGAGGCAGAGACGGAATAAACCGTCTGTCCGAGCCCCCTAACCATCGGGCGAAAGGGCTGAACTCCGGGCCAGAGCGGGCGGTTAAGGCTGTCAAAATAAGGGCTAGGAGTCACGGGTACAGCGGAACCCAGGGCGTGGAAGCCAATCGGGCCGATGAAGCGAGCGGAGCAGGAAATGGCCCGCGAACCTTGGGGGCAGCAGCTCACAGTAGTGATGAAACGCTGTAACGGGCGTGGAGCGAAGGGGCATAGTCGAGGCAATTGGGGCAAGAAAGGTCGAGCCTGGTCGGGAAGCCGTTGAGTCCGCCTGGTTAACGCCATAGGAGGTGATGCCTATGGTTCAAGAATCGACCTACCTGAAAAGCGAAACAGACCTTCGGGACAAACTGGACGAGCTGTACGCGGAGGCCAAAAAGGCGATTGAAAGCGGAGAACCGCCGAGGTTCAAAAACCTGCTGGAGATCGCCAAAGCTGAAGTGACCATCGTGACCGCCATTCACAGAATTAAGGCCAATCACGGCAGTGAGACAGCGGGAAGCGATGGGCAGACCATCCGGGAAGTGCTGGAGAATCAGTACCCAGAAATCATCCGGCTCGTGCGGGAAATGCTGGACGATTACCGTCCGGCACTACTCAGACGGGTCTGGATCCCCAAACCGGGCAAAGACGAAATGAGGCCGCTCGGAATCCCGGCGATCGCGGACCGGGTGGTCCAGGAAGTCCTGCGCATGATAATCGAGCCCATTGTGGAGGCGCAATTCTTTAAGCACTCCTACGGGTTTCGACCCATGCGTGACGCGCACATGGCGCTCGAAAGGGTAACCAGCATCTGCTTCAACACAGGATACCACTGGGTCATTGAAGGAGACATCAAAGGCTGTTTCGACAACATCAACCACACACGCCTGATCAAGCAACTTTGGCATATGGGTGTCAGGGACAGGCGAGTGCTGATGATCATCAAGAAAATGCTGAAGGCGGGAGTCATGAACGAAATCGAAACCACCGAAGCGGGTACACCGCAGGGTGGGATCATCTCACCACTTTTGGCAAATGTCTACCTACACAAGTTAGACCAGTGGATTATACGAGAATGGGAAAGCAAACAAACCAAGCATAACTACAGCCGAAAGAGCGTAAGAACTAGGGCGCTCCGGAAACGAACCAATCTCAAACCCGCCTACCTCGTCAGATACGCAGATGACTGGGTGCTGATCACCAACACGAAGGCCAACGCTGAGAAGTGGAAACGGCGTATCCAGAAATACCTGGGAGTCAGACTCAAACTGACGCTGAACGAGGAAAAGACCCTCATCACCAACGTCAGGGAGAAGCCCATCCACTTCCTCGGGCACGAAATGAAACTCGTGCGGCACGGCAAAAGCCGAACCGGATGGAAAACCCAGACTCGTCCTGACCGAAAACGGCTGGCAAACAAAATGCAGGAAATCCGGCAAAAGCTGAAAGCACTGCGAAGACACGATGGAAAAGAGTTGATCCATCAAATCAACGTGGTGAACAGCGCCATTGTCGGGATCGGCAATTACTACCGGACGGCAACGATGGTAAACCCCGACCTCAACAGATACGCCAAATCCCTGCAATGGACGGCATACAACGCGCTAAAGGAAAGAGGTGTCAAGTGGATTTCTGCCAAGGAAGTCCACAACCTTCCGGCAAGGCACAGTAGATACGAAACGAAAATCCCCGCCGTCAAGGCGGAAGATGTTGTGGTTGGGGTCACGTCGTTGGGTTTTGTTAAATGGGAAAAGGCCACACTGAAGAATCCCATTGAGACGCCCTACACGCCGGAAGGAAGAGAAGCCTATAGGCAGCGCACCGGGAAGTTCCGGTCAAATGCACGGGACGACCCGGCCATGAGCCTGACCCTGTCGGAGGTTGTGGCGAAGGGTCTCACGGACAAGAAGTACAACTTCGAGTATGTAATGAACCGCGCCTATGCCTACAACCGCGACAGGGGGAAATGTAGGGTTTGCGGGGAATACATCTATCCCGCCGACCTGCACGTCCACCACCAGCGGCCCTACCTTCCGCTGGATCAGGTGAACAAAGTGGGCGAACTCGTCAGCCTGCACAAGCGCTGTCACGTACTGGTTCACAGCCGCGAAGATTTGAGCGAGAAATTGCCTGCAAAGGTCTGGAAACGGATCGTCAAACTGAGGGAAAAGCTCGAACCCTAAGCCCTGATGTCTCGATGGAACGCCGTGTGCGGTGAAAGCCGCACGCACGGTGTGAAGCGGGGGAAAAGGGAGCCGTAACGGGTAAGGCCGACGGTGTCCCTTACCTATCGCTATTGTACCTGTGGACGGTGGCCAACCGGTTGTACCGGGAGTATGACGGGGTGTATGTGGGGAATTACACGCCGCACGGCGGGGGGATCAGCACAGGAATGCGCCGGGCGATGAACAACCAGTCGCTTATTGGTCGGTTCAAAGAGGCCCTGGAGTGGGTGGCGACCCGGTCGGGCAAGGTGTACGGGGAGTGGGACGAAGACGGGTCGACCCGGACGTGTTGCCAGTGCCACTACAAAGTGCCGGTCGGGATTCCTCCGGAGGTTCGGGAGTGGACCTGTCCGGAGTGCGGGACGTACCACATCCGGGACGAGAATTCATCGATCAACGGGCTTAAGCAAGTGCTTGAAAAGCTAGAGGTGCCTGGCTCGGGCCGTCTGGGAGGCAAGATTGCCGTATGCACCAGGCGGGCTTGGCGGTTCGACGGTCTAGGGATCCAAGAGATTTCGGGGGCCGCCGGCGGGCGGGTGAGTTGATCACGCCGCCAGCCGCCAAGAAATCAAATGAGGGACATGACAGTCCTGAACCCAGATCCTGCGCAAAAAGAGATTTGTTTAGGTTTGGGAGAGCGGATGAGCATTCCTTGGCTTGTGGTCGCTGCACCCACCGCCGTCGTAATCGACCAGAATGCGCGGTGATTCTGTAAATCGCGGGGATGAGATTCTTTGAGCGGGTCATTTCGGATCGGTGTCGACATGGCTGTCCTCCTTGGAGCGCGTTGAGCTGAGAGAGTTTAATAACATACAAAATCCCACATCCTCAAAAGACGTGGGACCTGCCTGTCTTTACGGAATTACGATTTGGCTGGATCTTAATTCCATCGATGAAGTTGAATCTCGTTCATTATGCCATGAGATGCATAGATGAAGCAATACTAGCGAAAAAAGGGGAGCCCCAGGTGAATGTCCCTTCTCCTATGTCTATTACTCATTGAATGTCGCGACCTTTCGCAGAGGACGCATAGGCCATTGGGCGGTTGGATGGCTGTGCAGGTGCATCAAGAGGGAGTATCGTTGAATCGGTACGTGCTGCACAAGCTAAGCCCGTGAATATTGGCGGACCACGATGAGAAAAAAACTGGGGAAACCGGGGTTTTGTTATCCTCCAAACACACTAGACTCGTGCAATTGCCCCAGGCACAAGGCAGATTGGGAATCACAAGGTTGGAGGCTCTTTTGCTAAATGAAACAAGGCTTTCGGGGATGTTCACGATGAGTGGTGGGCCGTGAGGGAATCGAACCCCCAACCATCCGATTAAGAGTCGGGTGCTCTACCAATTGAGCTAACGGCCCGAGGTGGTGACCCTAATGGGATTCGAACCCATGTTACCGCCGTGAGAGGGCGGCGTCCTAAACCACTAGACGATAGGGCCGACAATGGCTGCGGGACTAGGACTCGAACCTAGACTACCTGATCCAGAGTCAGGCGTGCTACCATTGCACCATCCCGCATTGTGCTTGACACGTTCTTCATTATAATCTCCGGAGCCCGTTTTCGTCAACCCCTGGAGTACAACGAATTTTGTACGTGTATCACTGCTCTCTTCCTATCAGAGAAGGGTCGTGCCACAGGGACGGCGTCCCTCTGCGGCGCGACCCCGGTCTTCACAATTAAAGCCCAGTTGGGGTGGTGGAATGGGTCGTTTGACTTCGCAGATATTGAATGGCTTGGGCGAGACGGTCAAGGGTTGCCTCGCGTCCCAACAGTGCCATCACCTCAAACAGTCCCGGCCCCACGGTTCGTCCGGTCAAAGCGAGGCGGGTCGGGTGGATCAACTCTCCGCCCTTGATCCCCCGCTTTGCAATGAGGTCGCGGTAAAGGGTCTCCAATGTCGCCGTGTCCCACGATTCAGCCCCTTCTAAGACCTTGCGGGCCTCTTGCAAGAGGTCGGCCGTCTCCGGCCGCTGCAAATGTTTACGCACTCCTTTTGGATCGTACTCGGTAACCGGCCGATAAAAGTACGAGACCGCATCCACCGCCTCGACCAACGTGTGCACCCGCTCGCGCACCGCATCCAGGCGGGCTTGAGCGGCCTGGATTTCAGCCTTGGTGGCCGTCGGTGAAACGAAGCCCGCCTCCTCGAAAAATGGTCGGGCATACTCCCACACTTTATCTAAGGGCATTGTCCGAAGATAGTGGCCGTTGATCCATTCCAGTTTGCGAAGGTCATAGACGGCCGCGTGTTTCACTATCCGATCGATGGAAAAGCGCGCCACCGCTTTGTCCAAACTGATGATCTCTTCCTCGTCCCCGGGGGACCACCCCAGAAGTAGGCAGTAATTCACCAAAGCCTGAGGGAGAAACCCGAGGCTGCGAAATTCATCCACCGACGTGGCCCCATGGCGCTTGCTCAGTTTGGTCCGATCCGGGGCTAGGATCATGGGCACGTGGGCAAAGGCCGGCACACGACCGCCCAAAAGTTGAAATAGCACCACGTGGCGCGGCGTGTTCGACAGGTGCTCTTCTGCCCGGATCACATGGGTGATCCCCATCTCCAGATCGTCCACCACCGTGGCAAAATGATACGTGGGCCACCCGTCGCTCTTGAAAATGACAAAATCGTCCAGTTGATCGGGCGCAAATTCCACTCGCCCCCGGACCAGGTCGTCGACGACCACCGGCTGATCCTGATCGACCCGTAGACGGTACACCGGCCGCTGGCCGGCCGCCTCCCGGGCAGCTCGCTCCTCGGGCGCTAGGTGGCGGCAGGTCCCCGGGTACCGCGGCGTTCGCCCTTCCTTTAGGGCGGACTCCCGGGCTGCCTTCAGCTCCTCGGCAGAACAATAACAGGGATACGCGAGACCCCGCTGGATCAAGTTGTCCAGATGTCGCCGATAGATCTCCAGCCTTTGGGACTGTCGATAAGGACCAAATGCTCCGCCCTCCTCGATCCCTTCGTCAAAAGAGAGCCCGAGCCACCGAAAACCTTCCAGAATCTGGCGCAAGTGAACTTCGGAGGATCGGGCCAAATCCGTATCGTCGATGCGCAGCACCATCCGCCCCCCGGTGTGTCGGGCGAACAGCCAGTTCAACAACGCCGTGCGAACCCCCCCGAGATGCAAGGCCCCGGTGGGACTCGGGGCGAATCTCACACGTACACTGCCGTCGGTCATCGTCACAAACTCCCTCCGCAATGATCACCCGTTGCATCCGATCAAATCCTCTTCCCATGATAGATGTTTGGGCCGGAAAAAGGCAAGTCCGCGCAATCACTCAGTTAAAATCTGATATGAACGAGGCTGTCAAGTACCCGGCCCCGTGGTTTTTGTTTTTCCGTGAAGAGCCCGGCCCGAAGGCCTGTCATTATGGATTGGGTCTGTTTGCGCCCGCCCCGGTAGCTTCGTCTCAGTCAGAGGTGGGGCGGGGAAGTGAAAATACAAAGGCGTGGGGGCGAAGGATGGCCGCATGCGTTGTGACGGGGAGGTGCTAATTCCGTGAAGATGTTTCGCCCAGATTTTGACGTGGTGAGAAAGAGAGTAGAAAAGAGTCTTAATATGCTGATCCGCAATGACATTTACCTGTTCGAAATCGATGTGCACGAACGAACTATTGCCCACAGGCTCGCAGTATATCTCGAGAAAGAATTTTCATCGTGGAATATTGACTGTGAATATAACCGTATCGGCTATGATCCAAAGCTGATAAACCCTGGTCGTCGTGGCGAACGCAAAGCGTATCCCGACATCATTATCCACCACAGGGGGACATCCTCGAATCTGCTTGCCATAGAGATGAAGAAACTTTCTGCCCAGGTGGACCAAGAAACAGATAAGGATAAGTTGAAAGAATATATACAGCGCCTTCATTACAAATTCGGCTTGTTTATATTGCTTTCCACTACCCGATCAAACCATAGCATTTGTGACGGGCAGATATTTGACGACACACTCAAAAATCCCCATAATCCTACCCGATCAAACTATGGCATTTGTGACGTACAGTGGTTCGACGAGTGCGGGAGAACGCTGTCGTGACTTTTAGGCTGTGGAGTCTGAATGTGATCGAATTGGTTCTGGAGGGCATGAGCCGTTTGATACCTGGTGCTCTCGTCCCGCGGTTCTTGCCCACGGGGGAGTTCGTGAGCCTCGGACAACGTCCCCACGCCCACCCCCGCCCGGGATGCGGCCTGCCCCCGCTGGGTCTGGTGAAGTCTCCTAGCCCAGGCGCAGGCCATTTTCAAAACTCCCGCCGTTGGTAGAGGCGGACGGACAGCAGCATAGACCCCACAAAAAGCACCGCGGCTGTGAGGAGCAGATAAACCCAAGCAAAGGCTTCTCCGGCTGCGAGGCTCCGGGACCAAGCCCACAGGTGCACGATCCACCCGGTACTTTCGGAACTGACTAAAGCGCGAATGGCTCCCGCCGCAGACCCAATGCCAAAAGCGATCACGAAAACAATGAAACTCAAATACCGTACAAACACCGATCCCAACCAAAAATAAAGCGGCAGAATGATCGCGGACCACACTAGGGTGACGGTGGCCACGCTACCGAGTTGTGCCCAACTCATAGCAGGAAATTCCGTCAGGCGCATGGAACGCAGGCCGGCAGCGACCAGTTCGGCGAGAAAAAACATGGCCAAAGTCACGACCATCGTTTCCGCGTACCGGGATCTGACCACGGCCCCCCGGGACACGGGTAGACTGTTCACCAGCACATCGCTATGGGCCCGGGCATCGATTTGGATGGATTGCGTCAGGAAGATGATCGCAACGATGGCAATGACACCGGGGGACCGAAAAAGGATGCTGATCAACAGGGTTGCCAGGGCATCAGCCAGCAGAACTTTCCGGAACATGACCAGGTCTTTGATCAGGAGACTACGCATGGGGCTCCCCCTTTACCGTATAAAGCATGATATCCTCTAATGATGGCGGCTCGGCCAACACTCGACTCCCCAGCGCTGGCAACGCATCGCTCGGGGCCAACGCCTCGAATCCCACCCCGGTTTCCCGAATCCCGACGAGCTTGCTCCGGGTCTCCGGGTTCAAGATCTCCCTGGGCCCTTTCACGAGTCGATATTGCTCCAGCAGACGGTCTTTTTCCCCGTTGTACAGGATCCGGCCGCGGTGGATGAAAATCACATAGTCCGCGATCCGCTCGAGGTCCGTGGTGATATGGGTGGAGAAAAAGATGGCCTTGCTTTCGTCCTGGATCAGCTCGGCGAGCACGTCCAAAATCTCCCGGCGCACGATGGGATCCAGGCCCGAGGTCGGCTCGTCCATGAGGATGAGGTCGGCGTGGTGAGACAGGGCGAGAGCGATGGAAAACTTCATTTTCATCCCCGTAGACAGGGCTTTGATTTTGCGGTTGTCAGGAAGTTCAAATTGATTGCGGTAGCGACGGTATAATCTTTCGTCCCAGCGCGAATAAAACGAGGCCACGACCGTTTTCATTTGTTCCACGGTCAATTCGTTATAAAAGGGCGGTTCGGCGTACACGAAGCCGATGCGGTCTTTGGCCTTTTGACGGCTGCGGGGATCGCTGTGCCCGAACAGCCGGACCGTGCCCGCATCCGGGTGCAACAGGTCCATGATCAGCTTAATCGTCGTCGTCTTGCC